>JBAYZJ010000120.1:0-4319 GCA_041672565.1 Endomicrobiaceae bacterium | reverse complement strand
AAACTGCAGTTTGCTCCTTTGTTTATATCATTGATTATATCTATAGTTGCGGGCATGGCGTCTTTTTTACTTATTGCAAAATTATTGAAATCTGACGAAATTGAATATTTATTCAATTTCTTATACAGAAAAAATCATGCAAAGAATAATTAATAAATATACTTCAAATATTCCTCATTTACCCGGCGTATATATAATGAGAGATTCGGCTTCAAATATTATATATATAGGCAAAGCAAAAGATTTAAAGAACAGAATAACATCATATTTCCATTCCGATACAAACAGCAAATCTGCTTCTATAATAAGCGCAATGACCACAATAAATTATATTTTATGTTCTTCTGAAAGAGAAGCTTTGCTTGTTGAACGCGAATTAATAAAAAAGGTACAGCCTCATTTTAATTCAATGTGGAAAGATGATAAAACATATCCGTACATTAAATTAACTATGAATGAAGATTTTCCTCGTCTTATAATGTCAAGAAAGTTTCTCAAAGACGGCGGATTATATTTTGGCCCGTATCCCAAAATTACATATATTAAAAAATTAATTTTTTGGTTAAACAAAGTTTTTAAAATTAGGCCTTGTAAGATATCTTTTTCTCAAGATTTGTTACCTGACAAGTCAAAGGTTAAATCTTGCCTTTATTATCATACCGATTTGTGTTACGGTCCTTGTATGGGATATATTTCTTCTCAAAAATACAAAAATAATTTAAAAGAAATCGAATTGTTTTTAAAAGGAAAATTTAATAAATTGAAAAGAATTTGGGAAAAGCAGATGCTTTTAGAGAGTGCAAATCAGGAATATGAAAAAGCAAAAGAAATAAGAGACAGATTGTTCGCAATAAAATCTATGGGCGAAAGAGTTACTGTTACGGAAATTGGCATTGAAGAAATAAATCAATATATTATAAAAACAGACACGTTGCAGGAACTGAAACAAATTTTAAAGTTAAAGCAATTGCCTGTCATAATAGAATGTTTTGATATTTCAAATACCTCAGGGACAAATTCTGTCGCTTCAATGGTTAAGTTTGTAAACGGAAAACCTGATAAGAGCGGTTACAGAAAATTTAAAATAAAAACAGTTGACGGCATTAATGATTTTGCTATGATAAAAGAAGCTGTATTCAGAAGATATTCTTCAATTGTAAGAAAAAATGAAAAATTTCCTGACTTAATTGTTATCGACGGAGGAAAAGGACAGCTTGCTTCTGCGGAATCAGCATTAAATGAAATAGGACTATATATACCTTTGATATCTCTTGCAAAACAAAATGAGGAAATTTATATGATAGGTAAAAGTAAGCCTCTTGTTTTGGCAAAGAATCTTTTATCATTAAGATTATTACAGTCTTTAAGAGATGAAGCACACAGATTTGCCGTTACTTTTCATAAACAATTAAGATCTAAAGATTTTTTCAATAAGTAATTTTATGCCCAAATAAAAAACACAGACGCTTTAAAAAATATCGTCTGTGTTTTTTATTTTTTAGATATTTTATTTTATAACAAGACCCGTGAATGATTTTACTACAAAAATGACGGCTATTATAAAGAAAATAACGGCAAAAGTTGAGCTTATAGCCGCAGGAATTACCAAAGCAAGCTCAAGAGCGAGAAGTCCGAATAATGTTGTAAATTTTATGATAGGATTTAAAGCTACTGATGAAGTATCTTTAAAAGGATCTCCTACAGTGTCTCCTACGACAGTCGCTTTATGCAACTCCGTTCCTTTTTCTCTCATATCAACTTCAACGACTTTTTTTGCATTATCCCATGCGCCGCCTGCATTTGCCATAAATATTGCCTGAAACAATCCGAAAAGAGCTATGGAGATTAAGTATCCTATAAAGAAATAAGGCTCAATAAAAGCAAAGGCAATGGTTGAAAAGAATATAACCAAAAATAAATTAAACATACCTTTTTGAGCATACCTTGTACATATCTCAACAACTTTTTTACTGTCTTGCGTAGAAGCTTTTGTTGCTCCGTCAAGTTTGATATTATTTTTTATAAATTCTACGGCTTTATAAGCGCCGCTTGTTACGGCATGGTTAGAAGCGCCTGTAAACCAATAGATTACTGCTCCGCCGGTGATAAGTCCTAATAAGAAAGGCGCATGCATTAATGAAAGACTTGCTGCTACAATAGATTCTCCTCTTTCTGCCATTAAAGTAAATATGATAGAGAATATCATTGTTGTAGCTCCGACAACAGCTGTTCCTATTAAAACAGGTTTTGCCGTAGCTTTAAATGTATTTCCTGCACCGTCATTTTCTTCCAGCGTGAGTTTTGATTTATCAAAATTAGGTTCAAAATCAAAATCTTTTTTTATTTCCTCTTTAATATTAGGTAATGTTTCAATAAGAGATAATTCATATACTGACTGCGCATTATCTGTAACAGGTCCGTATGAATCAACAGCAATTGTCACAGGTCCCATTCCTAAGAACCCGAAAGCAACAAGTCCGAATGCGAATACTGCCGGATGACCCATAATGTCAAATCCTGTTAAGGAACTGATTCCGTAAGCTATTGCCATAAGAGCTATAATAACAAGTCCCATCCAATATGCGCTGAAATTTCCTGCTGTAAGTCCTGCAAGAATATTTAAAGAGGCTCCGCCGTTTTTTGACGAATTAACAACATTTTTTACAAATGCGCTCTTTGTTGATGTGAAAATTTTAACGACTTCCGGGATAATTGCTCCCGCCATAGTCCCGCAGGTAATAATTACGGAAAGTTTCCACCAAAGCCCGTTTTCCAAATCGCCGATAATTGCGTTGGAACTTATAAAAGTCAATATTACTGACACGACAGAAGTAATCCAGACAAGTGAAGTCAAAGGTGCTTCAAAATTCATTTTGTCTGCATTTTCATATTTTGATTTAGCTATGCTTCCGTTTAACCAATAAGAAATTGCGCTGGCTAAGACCATTATAAGTCTCATTACAAATATCCATACAAGGAGTTTGACTTGAATAATAGGATCTTTTACGGCTAATATAACAAAAGTAATTAAAGCTACGCCGGTTACTCCATAAGTTTCGAATCCGTCTGCAGTAGGTCCTACCGAGTCTCCTGCATTATCTCCGGTACAGTCGGCGATTACGCCTGGATTTCTCGCATCATCTTCTTTTATATTAAAAACAATTTTCATTAAGTCAGAGCCTATATCCGCTATTTTAGTAAAAATACCGCCGGCGATTCTAAGTACAGATGCCCCTAATGATTCACCGATTGCAAATCCTATAAAGCAAGGACCGGCAAAATCTGCAGGTATAAACAAAAGAATTGCAAGCATAACAAAAAGTTCAATGCTTATTAGCAACATTCCTATAGACATTCCTGATTTCAAAGGAATTGCAAATGTAGGAAATGGTTTCCCTTTTAAACTTGCAAAAGCCGACCTTGAATTTGCAAAAGTATTAATTCTCATACCAAACCAAGCAACGGCATAGCTTCCCAAAATACCTACGATGCTGCATAAAATTATAGTTAATACTTTTATTAGTGCAAAATTGCTCAAGAAGAAGAAATAAATAAAAATTATTATTGCAAGCAAAGCTTCCAATATAATGATAAATTTACCTTGAGTAATAAGATATGTTTTGCAAGTTTCATATATTAATTCTGAAACTTCAAGCATAGATTTGTGAACAGGTAATTTTTTAATAGAATTGAATTGTATGAATCCGAAAGCGAGTCCAAAAACACATACTAAGAGTCCGACAGTCAGCAATGCTGAGCCGCTAATACCGCCTAAAAAAGAGACTTGAGATAAATCCGGCATTACCAAGTTTGCTTCACTGGCAAAACTTTGTGCTGACATTAAAGCAATTACAGCTAAAGACATTAAAACATTTTTAAGTCTAGAAAGCATAGCATCTTCTCCTTTATTTTTTGATATTTTGAGAGAAATTATATTATATATACCGAGGGTTGTCAATTTAATAAAAAGCTTTTAAAAGCAGAATTCACAAAAATTTTACAACAATTTTTCAAGAAATACACATCATTTATATATACTAATAATGGATTAAGAGCCAATAAATATGAAAAGAGCAAAAAGATGAAAAGATTGTTAAAAGGACAATCAATAATTGATTTGTTTGTAACAAGCGGGATAAAGAAAACGCTTGTGATGATAATCTTTTCATGTATGCTGGTCAACGGATTCATACCAAAATCGATAGAAGGGAGCAACAGCCTGTTCATGGTAATGACAGCTGTGGTGAGCAATGCCGTAACGGGTGTTTTTGAAGAATGCCGAGATACTCTTACGGTGATATCAAATAAAATAACAAAAG
>JBAYZJ010000119.1:0-4319 GCA_041672565.1 Endomicrobiaceae bacterium | reverse complement strand
GCTCAAAGGATAAAAGGTACTCTGGGGATAACAGGCTGATACCGCCCAAGAGTTCATATCGACGGCGGTGTTTGGCACCTCGATGTCGGCTCAACTCATCCTGGGGCTGAAGAAGGTCCCAAGGGTTCGGCTGTTCGCCGATTAAAGAGTTACGCGAGCTGGGTTCAGAACGTCGTGAGACAGTTCGGTCCCTATCCTTCGTGGGCGTAGGAAATTTGAGAGGATCTACATTTAGTACGAGAGGACCGGTGTGGACGAACCTCTGGTGTATCGGTTGTGACGCCAGTTGCATTGCCGAGTAGCTAAGTTCGGAATGGATAACCGCTGAAAGCATCTAAGCGGGAAGCCAACCTCAAGATAAGATTTCCCCATGAGATGCGTTGGAGACTACAACGTTGATAGGTCACAGATGTACGTACAGTGATGTATTTAGTCGAGTGATACTAATATTCCATAGGCTTTATTTTTAAACTTTATATCTCTGTTCCAACTTTAATACATTATTTATCCGATTGGGGATAAGTGATGGTGGTAATAGCGAAGAGGCAACACCTGTACCCATTCCGAACACAGCAGTTAAGCTCTTTTGCGTCGATGGTACTGCTCGGGCAACCGTGTGGGAGAGTAGATAACCGCCATCTCTTATCCCCAATCTTTTTTTTTGTCAAAAATCAGATTTGACTTTCACTTAAGCCGGACTTGACTTGCAGTGAGCGAAGCGAATGTGAGTTGAGGATGGCTGAAATGTTGTGCGAGCATCCCTGCTTGCACTTATTTTTCCTACAAGCCGGGAGCTTATAGAACAATTTGTCCTCAAGTCCCTTCTTGCCTTACTCGACCAGGATGGTCAAGCTACGATTTTGACGATTAGAGACTCAAGTCCAAAGTCAGACTTGACTTGCAACGAGCGTAGCGAGTGTGAGTCGAGTCCGGATTAAGTGCAAGCAGGGATGCTCGCACAACAAACTTAAGTGCAAGCAAGATGCTCGCACAACAAATCAAGGAGCAGTAATATGATGCACGCATAACATAATTATTTCAATAGTTTTATGTTATTCATAAAACTAATTTTTGAAATTATGATAAAAAAACTTTACAAAAAATTTCTTATATAATATTATACAATTAAGAATATGTTATTCTGTTATTATAGAAAGAGGTGTGAAATGAAAAAAAAAGTTGATATTGATCTGTTGTTGTCTAATATATTGATAACATTGTTAATAATCAGAATATTTTTACCTTTGGTAAGTTCACGATTAGTAGAGATACCTTATATTAAATTTATTGGATTTGTTTTAGTGCCGTCTGCGATGTTCTTTTCATTTAGATATGGAATTAGGAATAAAAAAAAGAATTTCTTATATAATGAAAATAAGAAACTACATTTAAGAAACTGGTTGATATTTATTATATCAATAGTAATTATAATAGTTTTAGTTGGGCTATTTTATAGACCTATATAAAGTAATTCAAATAGATATTACATTATTATAAAAGTACACTTTTTAAGGCTGTGTCTGATTTTGAATATAAAAATAATGTAAATTTATTTAGTTTTCTTTTTAATAGTCACGATGATTTCGTATAGGTCTTTTGGTTTTTCATACATTGGTTTATTGAGGTAATCAGCCGGGTTGTTAATGATTTCTGATTCAGTCACTTCCATAAATTTGTTTTCTTCGTTAATGATCCAGTAAATTTTTTCAGATTTTGTGTTTTTGTTAGAAGAGTTAGATTTGTCAGTTGTTTTTTTGCCTGTAGCCATGATAATTCCTTTCATTTCATAGTCGGGGTGATTTTCTAAATATTCTTTAATTATTTCTATATTAAATCTTTTTTTGTATTCATCACATCTGTCGAAACAGTTATGAGTGCATACAATAATGTTTTCAAATCTTTTTGATTTTTTACATAAAATAATATTAGGATTATCGCCGGTCTTGGGAAGCTTTTTCTTGCGACTCATACGATAATCCTAATATAAATTTCTTTTTTTAATTTTTAAATTTAATGAAGGTGTCAATAATTTTTTGTCTATAATCTTTATTTGTTGGGCATAGAGGAAGTTTAAAGTCAAGTTCAATCATTTTCATATAGTGTAGAGTTTCTTTTACGGGAATAGGGTTTGTATCGATAAACATAACTTGATTTAATTCAATCATTTTTTGGTGATATTTTAAAGCTTTAGAATAATTAAATTCGAGTAGTAATTTTGTCATTTCGTGCATTTCTTTAGGGATGATATTTGCGGTAACGGAGATACAACCTTTAGCTCCAATGCACATAAGCGGGTAATTGAGGGCATCTTCGCCGGAGAGTAAGACAAAGTTATCCGGAGTATCTCTGATGATAGTGCTTGCTTTGATGATATCACCGGAGGCTTCTTTGATGCCGACAATGCGTTCAGGAAATTCATTAGCGAGCTTTATAACGGTTTCAGCAGAAATATTAGAGCCTGTTCTTGAGGGGACATTGTAGATTATGATAGGCAATGAAGTTTTATTTATTAATTCTTTGTAGTAGAGGTAGAGACCTTCTTGATTAGGTTTGTTATAGTAAGGTGTGACTACAAGAGCATATTCGGCACCGTGATTTTCAGCTTTTTGAGTTGATGAAATTGTTTGGTGGATGTTGTTAGAGCCTGTACCGACAATTATAGGTAGTTTCCCTTTAATTTTTTGGATGCAGAATCTAAGGATATTATCTTTTTCATCATTAGCGAGGGCAGGAGTTTCAGCAGTAGTCCCTAACAAGACTAATCCGTCGGTTTCATTATCTAAATGAAATTGTAATAGATTTTCTAAGGCATTGAAATCAATGTCTTTGTTTTTAAAAGGGGTTATTAGGGCAGGAAATGAACCTTTTAA
Source organism: Endomicrobiaceae bacterium (assembly GCA_041672565.1). Classification (GTDB taxonomy): domain Bacteria; phylum Elusimicrobiota; class Endomicrobiia; order Endomicrobiales; family Endomicrobiaceae; genus Praeruminimicrobium. Next base: position 1,449 of record JBAYZJ010000119.1, on the reverse strand, counting down.
CATAAATAATCCTCCTAATCTTTATTTAGAACCGGATAAAAAGAATTTTTTAACGAGTTCGGGGTTTTCGTATTTACCGAGTAAGCACATAAGTTTAACTCTTGCTTTTGGTCCTCTTAAATCTCCTCCTAAGAGGATTCCTTGCTTGACTAAATCTTTTCCACCTCCGGTATAGCCGTATTCCGGTAAAACACGACCGGTATAAGCTCTTGAAACAGCGATTACGATAATATTTTTAGAAATCGCATTTTGTAATTCAGGCAGCATAGTTGGAGGGAGGTTTCCTCTTCCCAAAGCTTCGATGATTAAACCATGAGCGTCGTTGTCGATAGAGGCCTTTATATATCTGCCGTCCATACCGGAAGTAACTTTAATTAAGTCAACATTTACATCTATATTATCTGTCCAAACACTTTCTCTGTGTAGGGTTTGTCTATTATAAATCACATCGTCTAAATCCACAATGCCGAGGGGTCCGTATCCCGGTGATTCAAAAGAGTCTAACCTGCCTGTATCAACTTTTATGACGTCGCGGGCAGTATGAATTTCATCATTCATTACGACTAAGACACCCTTATCAATGGAATTTGGGTGTGCTGCTACTCTGACAGCTCCGACAATGTTTCTGGGACCATCTAATCCAATGTCGTTTCCGCTTCGCATAGCTGCGGTAAATACAACCGGTTTCCGAGTTGTTAAAACTAAATCCAGCAAAAAAGAAGTTTCTTCCATAGTATCTGTGCCATGGGTTACAACGATGCCGTCATAATCAACTATAGAAATATCTATAAATTTACCGAGTTTAAACATTAACTCCGGAGTCATGTGCGGGCTTGGGATATTTGAAAATTCATGTATGGTAATATCTGCAACATCACATAATTGAGGGAATGATTGCAGAAAATTTACTAAATCATTACTTGGAATAACGCCTGCATCCTGTTCATATCGCATTGCTATTGTGCCACCGGTTGTGATAATCAGGATTTTCTTTTTCATTTTCGCCTGCCTGTAATATTTTTGTTTAAAATTAATTCTCTTGTCTTGTTTTTGTCAAGTAATTTCGAAAAAAATATTATTTGTGATTGGATTGTTAATAATCGTGTGTTCTCATAACTTTTATTTTGTTACTAAATTAATTATATCTATGCAGATAGATGTAGTTATAAATGGCTATTGAATTATCAAAAATTTAATAATTTTTAATGTGTTATGTCTGCTTCGTGTTTAGAATGACTCTCGCCTTACTGATGACTATGTTTGTAGTTAAACGTATTAAATAAAGATTATTTATGTGTTATTATTTTATATTTGAAAATTTATAGATATAATAGAAATTCTGTTTAGTTGAAGATTATATTTATTTCATAAAGTTTAATGATACTGCTTTTTAGCTCTCTAACTATATGAAACTTATAAGGTAGGAACAGGTGACCTACAGGAAGAAAA
>JBAYZJ010000118.1:0-4387 GCA_041672565.1 Endomicrobiaceae bacterium | reverse complement strand
AGTCTGCTTATCGCTTCAGACTGTGTTGCAGTACATCCTCCTGACTTACCCAATTGGGTAAAGACTTCAAAAGCACCTTCATTATCTTCATTAACCGTAACATACATCTTTCCGCAGCCGGTATGCATTAACAAGGTGCATCCTGTAACTTTTTTAGGTCTTTGTCTAGGTTTCTTTTCTAAAGCAGAGGATATTTCTTGTCCGTTTGTTTTTGAATTACTGTTTGTAAGATTAAGAACCTGTTCGTCTCTGCTTCCGTCTCTGTATACTGTAACGCCTTTACATCCCAGTTTATATGACAGCATGTATGCTTTGCTTACGTCTTCTTTCGTTGCATCATGTCCGAAATTCACTGTTTTTGATACGGCATTATCAGTGTATTTTTGAAAAGCTCCCTGCATTCTTATGTGATCTTCAGGAGAGATATCATGAGCCGTTACAAAAACTCTTCTTATTTTTTCAGGAATTTCCTTCATGTTTTTTATAGTGCCCTGGTCGGCAATTTTGTCCATTAATTCCTGGGAATAAAAGCCCAAATCTTTGGCTATTTTTTCAAAATAAGGATTTACAACAAACATTTCATGCTTATCAAGGCAGTTAGCTCTCTTGTAAACCAAGGCGAATATCGGTTCAATGCCTCCGGAAGCGTCGGAAATTATTCCTATTGTTCCCGTCGGAGCTATCGTTGTTGTTGTAGCATTTCTTATAGGATTTCCTTTTTTGTAAATACTGCTTTTGAAATTCGGGAAAGCTCCTCTGTGAAGAGCCATTTCTTCAGATGCCTGGTGAGATTTTGATTGAACAAAAGACATGATTTTTTCAGCGAGAATAATAGCTTCGGGAGAATTGTAAGGAATACCGATTTGGACAAGCATATCCGCCCAGCCCATTATTCCAAGACCTATTTTCCTGTTTGCTCTTGTAGTTTCTCCTATTTTCGTTATAGGATAATTGTTCATATCAATAACATTATCAAGGAAATGAACGCCCAATTTAATTATTTTTTCAAGTTTATTCCAGTCAACTTCTTCATCTTTTACAAGATGAGCAAGGTTGATTGAACCTAAATTGCATGACTCATACGGAAGAAGAGGCTGCTCGCCGCAAGGATTTGTAGATTCTATTTCGCCTAATTCTATTGTAGGATTTCCGTCATTCATTCTGTCAATGAAAACTATCCCCGGTTCTCCGTTTTTCCATGCCTGATCTACTATCTTATTGAATATTTCTCTGGCATTAAGCTTTCCTGCCACTTCTTTATTCCTCGGATTATATAAATTATAATCTTCGTTATCTTCAACAGCAGTCATAAATTCTTTCGTTATTGCTACTGAAATATTAAAATTATTTAAGCTTTCGCCTTTATCTTTACAAGTAATAAATTTCATTATATCAGGATGGTCAACTCTGAGCATCCCCATATTTGCTCCTCTTCTGGTTCCGCCCTGTTTAATAGCTTCCGTTGCCGCATTAAATACCTGCATAAAAGATACAGGACCCGAAGAAACTCCGTTAGTCGATTTGACAGAATCATTAGAAGGTCTTAACCTTGAAAAAGAAAAACCTGTTCCTCCTCCGGATTTATGTATAAGCGCGGTATGTTTTAGTGTTTCAAATATTGATTCCATCGAGTCTTCAACGGGTAAAACAAAACATGCGGAAAGCTGCTGCAAAGGTCTTCCTGCATTCATCAGCGTAGGAGAATTAGGTAAGAAATCAAGTTTTGCCATCATTGTGTAAAATTCTGTAATAATATCGTTCAAATTTGCGTCTTTATCATATATTTTATCGGCTTGTGCAATATTTTCCGCAACTCTCCAAAAAAGTTCATTTTCATTTTCTACAGGATTACCGTCAGAATCTTTTTTTAAATATCTTTTTGCCAAAACGGTTTTTGCATTTTGTGATAACTCCGGCTTAACCTTTTCAAAAAGTTGTTCCTTTAATGTTGGCATTTTTCTTTTCCCTCCCGAATAAATCTATTTTTTGTTTTTAATTTTTTTATCATGTTCTTTTTTTAATTTCTTTAATTCCTGCATAAAAGCGTCAATATCTGCAAATTTATTGTATACGGAAGCAAATCGTATATATGCCACGGCATCTATATCAAGCAGTTTTTGCAATATTTTTTCGCCTATTACGGATGACGGAACTTCCATTATATAGTCACTTAATTCATTTTCTACTTCGCTTACTATTTTATCTATTGTTTCTGAAGAAACCGGCCTTTTTTCGCAGGCTCTTGCAATGCCTTCCCAAAGTTTTTTTCTGTCAAAATTTTCTCTTCTGCTGTCGGATTTAATAACCATAAGAGAGATTTCTTCCGGTCTTTCATAAGTTGTGTACCTTTTATTGCATTGGTTACATTGACGTCTTCTTCTTATGGCAGAAGTATGTTCTATAGGTCTGGAATCTAAAACTTGGCCTTCAAAACTCCCGCAAAAAGGACATTTCATAGATAAACCTCTGTTATAAAAGATATTTAAAACAATAATAAAGTGTTATTTTAATAAAATGCAAGAAGCTACTACATATTGTGTTTGGGAAAATACTACAACATATATATTGGCTTGTCAAGAAATTTTTTCTTGACTTATTTCAATAAATTTTGTACGAAAAATAAAAAAGGCAGCGGGATTTTCTCCCGCTGCCTTTTTTTCAGTATTTTAAATTTTATGCAGCCGACAAAATAGCTCTCATATCAGCTATATTATCAATATTTTTTGCGCCGAAATTTATATTTTCTTGTTTAGCATATACAAGCAGAATCAGCAATAAAGATTCTAAAACAGATGTTCTTTCTTCGCTTGTAAGAAATTCGTTATCAGCCAATGAAGACAATATATTGATTACGGTATCATATTTATCTTTATATTGTCCGTTAAGAATTGAGTAAATTTCATTAATTTTCGGCTTATACTCACTTCTGAATTTATCGGTCTGCAGCAAATCTTCAATATTTGTTTTTTCATCATATTTAAAGCTTGTACTGTTTCCGGTTGATAATCTGTAATCAACAAGAGATTTCATCAATAGATTCAAATATTCTCCGTTGCTGAAGACAATATCTTTAATTCTGAGTTCTTTCAACTCACATGCTTCAAGAATTCCCTTTATCGTTCCTTTCAGTTCATTTTCAGACATGGATTCTTTAAATGCCGATGATAGTAAACGGCTCAATTCTTCAACTTTAATATCCGTTTTTGTATACATATCATACAGTGCGTTGATTTGAGCATTATCAAGCTCTACATTTCTATTTGATATAAAAGACCTTCCGTTATTTATTCCTTTTAAAATTTGTCCTTCGGGAGTAGTTTCAAAAATTGAAAGTATCAATTTTCCTATAGTCATTTCTTTAAATGAAAAATCTCCGTTTGTTTCCATTGCATTCAAAATACTTGAATCAAAAGAAATCATTAAAACTTTATTATTTTCAAAAATATCCGCCAATTTGCTTTGATTTATTATTCCGTTTTCTCCTGTTGTTATATCAATAATTATATCTTCCGCCTTTAAAGCAGAAATATTTTGTTTCAGAAAATCGCTGTTATAATCAACGACTAACTTTATATTATTTTCAGAAAATTCGCCGGCATACTCGGCAGCGTTAATTTCTGAAGGCATTTTTACCGCAAGGAAAGAACCGACATTCTGTTCGTTGACTAAACCGGACAAATTTCTCAAAAGAGACAGCATCTGGAAAGATGTCGCTAATTCTCCATTCTTTGACAAATCAAGTTTTATTCCGTCTATTCCGCCTACTTCGCTAAACGGCAATAATTTATCATTAATCCTGTTTGCCCATTTTATTATGCCGTTTAACCCTGCTTTTTCAATATCAATTGTATAATTAAACATTACTTTTAGACCTTGTTGATGCGCAGACTGTATTATTTGCTGAATTTTCTGATTTTTTTCCGTTAGCAAATTATCATCTACCGAAATAATTATTGTTGTTATGCCCTGTTCCGCAGATTTAGAAATATCTTCCTGTCCGTAAAGATCTATTTGCGATGATGTTATATTCGAAGCTACAACGGAAGGCTTTATAAACATGTTGTTTGTCTGTTTCAATTTCTGTTTCAACGCGTCTGCTAATAAACTTATTGAAGGTCTGTCAACGCCTACCGTCGTAAACATCTGTTTTGATGTTTCTTCAATGCCAGGAATTGAAATATTTTCTAATTGCGAACTTATATCAAGTATTTTTATAGAAAAATTAGTGTTTGAATTTAAATACCTTAAAACTGCAATAAGTCCTTCCTGATCGCTTATCTGCTGCCCCGGTATTTTTTCATAACCGTAAACCGTTAATTTGTCATTTACTTTACCGGTTAAACCGAAAGCCAGTTTTTTACTGTCCGTAGTTCATCTGGATGTAGTT
>JBAYZJ010000117.1:0-4408 GCA_041672565.1 Endomicrobiaceae bacterium | reverse complement strand
TCTGTTTTTTAACAGAGTTCCAAGTTTGTATATGAAAAATAAAGCGATTGTGAAGAAAATGTAATTTATGAATATTATAATTAAATCGAAATATTCTTTTCCGAATATATAAAACATAAACTTCATTATCCATGTTAGCAGCGGAGCGTTTGTAAAAAGAGCGTCTTTTACAAATATATCGTTGAAATGTAATGCTGAAATGTCATAAGGAATAATGGGAGTATTTAAAAACCACCATATTATGTTCCCTGCAGCATACCATAATAAAATAACTAAAAATATTATTTTTGAATAATCTTTTTTTATATTCATTGCCGTTAAAATTGATTTTATTTAAAAAGTCTTATTAATATTATATAAAAGTTATATATCTTTTAAACTAAAAATACAGATCAAAATACAAAGTAATTGATCTGTATGACATGACAATTATAAGATTATCTGCGTAAAATATTTTTTACCCATACGTTCATGCTTTCAATGCCGCCCGAAATATCAGTATTATTTATAAGAGTTCCCGAGTATTCATAACCGTTTCTTGCAAAAGTTATATTCATCGGAACAGATGCCGCCCTTGCGATTGTGTAAGCTGTTATGAAATTATTTGCAGTCATCTCTTTTTCCATTTCTTTTAAAAGATGCAGAGCTATTCCGTTCCCCGAATATTTTTGTGAAGTTGCAAAATCGGTCATCTCAACGCTTTGTGTCTGTTTGTCGGTCTCGCATGAAGACAGGGCGATTATTTCTTTGTTTTTGACTGCGGCAAAATATATTATGTTTTCCTTCATAGTGCGTTCAATATATTTCGGATCATCTATAGGAAACGGATAAGTTTTAAATACTGATTTATAAAGCGCCGCCATTTGAGGAGAATGTTCTTTTGAGCATTTTATAATTTCATAATTGATAATTTTAGGTTTTTGAATATCTCCCGCTTTGGCTTTTGCCGTTTCAATAATTGAATCTGTTTCATCGCTGTTTTTTAAAACTGCCCGTTCCGGCGAAAAATATTTTGCCATTAAAAAAGCGTCGGATACGCCGTTAAAATAACCTTTTATAACCGCTTCTGTTTTATATCCGTCGCGGAAAAAATCATTTGTTTTTCCTGAATGGACTTTTGCAAAAATTTTTGAATATTTTTTTGATTTTACAAGTTCGTTTATTTCTTTTATCAGTGAAGATATATCGTCTGTTCCTATTTTCATTATATATACGCGGTCATTATTTTTACCGTGTTGTATAATCGAATTTTGAATAGTTTCTATTTTATCTCTTATCATTTTTTTTATTTTTCTTCCTTCTTTTTATTCTCTGATTAACGCTCGGAATTAGAGAAATTGTTTTGTCCGTATCGGATAAAAGTTTTTCTATTCCTATCGTTGAAAATTTGTTTGCTTCTTCAAGGTTAAGCTGCAGTTTGCAGCTTACGCAGTCTCTGTCGCAGAAAGTTGCTTCATAACAGTCGGGTTCTTTATAAGTTGTTATAATTCCTTCATAATTTCTTAAAATGACTTTATTGGTTCCGTGTGAAATTACATAATTCGGTTCAACCGGAATTTTTCCTCCGCCTCCTGGCGCGTCAATTACGTAAGTAGGTCTTGCAAATCCGGAAGTATGTCCTATAAGGCTTTCAAGAATTTCAATTCCTTTGTTTACAGGCGTTCTGAAATGCGTAAGTCCTTCCGACAAATCGCATTGATACAAATAATAAGGGCGTACTCTGTTTTGTACTAATTTTTGGCATAATGTTTTGATTATCCTCGGGCAGTCATTTACGCCGGAAAGTAAAACTGACTGGTTCCCCAGAACAATTCCTGCGTTTGCAAACATTGCGAGCGCTTTTTTTGCGGAAGCTGTAATTTCTCTGGGATGATTAAAATGAGTGTTTATATAAAGAGGCTGATATTTTTTAAGGACTTTTACAAGATTGTTTGTTACTCTGTAAGGAAGCACTACAGGCATTCTGGTGCCTATTCTTATTACTTCAACGTGCGGTATTTTAGATATTCTGTGCAAAATTTTATCCAAATATTCGTCCGAAAGCATCAGCGGATCGCCGCCTGACAGAAGCACGTCTCTGATTTTTGTGTTGTTTTCTATATATTTAAAAGCCGCTTCAAGTTCTTCAAAATTAGGAATAGAGTCTTTATCTCCTACTTTTCTTTTCCTTGTGCAGTGTCTGCAGTACATTGAACATAAATTGCTTACGTGAAGTAAAACTCTGTCAGGGTATCTGTGCGTAAGATGCGGAGCGGGAGAATCTTTGTCTTCGGAAAGAGGATCCGTCATTTCGTGGTCATAAACATTCATTTCCTTAGGCGACGGAAATGATTGAAGATAAACCGGGTCGGTTTCATAATTTGTTAAATCTATTAATGACAGATAATACGGCGTAATGCTGAGAGGGAATTTTTTTATGGTTTCTTCTAAAACTTGTTCTTCTTCTTTTGAAAATTTTATCCCTGTAATTTCTTCAAATTTGGATAAAGTCGTTATTGTGTGCCTTATTTGCCACTTCCAGTCTTCCCATTTAGTTCTTTTTATTTTCTTTGATGTCTTTTCCTGTTTTATGGTAGAAATCAAAAGCCCTCCCGCGTTATTCCCGTATAGACAGAAATATACTTATTATTTTATTTTTAAACAAAAATTTTTATATAAAATAAAAATGCAAAAGCATTAATAAATTGTTTTATACGAAAGAAAAAAGTATTGCTTTTATGGAAAGACTATAAATCTTTTTAATGTAACCGGATTGATAAATATTTTATTGTTTTGTTTCCCGGCTTTTCTTTCGTAACCTACTGCATGCTGCAGATTATGTTCTAATTAATATAAATTGCAGCTTAAAGAGTGCAGTTGTTATCTTTTTGAGATACAACAAGGGGAAAGACTGTAAATTTAACTCGGGCTTTAAGCCTTTATCAAAGTCATTTTCCCGATTGAAATAATCGTGAATTTCAAAAAACTGTCATTAACTTCCTTATTATTATAAAAAATATGAAGCTCAATATCAAGAAAAAATATATTTTTATATAAAGAACTGTCAGCGGCGTCTTAAACAAATTTATAAAACAAAATTCAAACGTCAAATTATTCGTTTATGCAATGATGTCTAAAAGCGTAAAAAGAAATTTTCAATATAACGGCAACGTAGACCGGATATATAAAAACGGGACTTTTGAATATCCTGACCAGCCGTATAATTTTCTGTTTAAAAATTTTTCCTATATCTATGTTTTTAATAAATTTTTTTTGGATATTATCACCGACCATAATAAAGATTTTATGAAAAATATTTTATTAAATCTTTGGAAAAGATGAATGAGCTTATTCGGAAGAAATACGGATCACAGATGTTAATAATTGTATGGGATGTAGATTCTTACTTAAAGACAAAATTGCTTAATACAAAAATCAATATAATTTTTTTACCTGATAAATTTATATACGGCTCAGATTATAAAATCAGCGGACAATATGACGGACATCCTGCGGCTAAAGCAAACGCCGCATTGGCAAAAATAATTTTTGATTATGCCAAAAATAAAAAATTATTGTAGATTTAAGTTTTAATTTATTGTTGCAGTTTGGAAATTACGCCTGTATCGGCGTCTATTTTGCGCGAAGCGAGCCATCTGTCCATGGCTCTTGCTTTCCCGAAAGGCATATGCCCGTATAAAAATGACAATTGTTTTTCAGCTTTCTCTTTCGGTTGTTTTTCAATTGCAATTTCCCACACGGCGGCAATAAGTCCGGATCTGTCTGAACCTCCGAGACAATGTATTAAAACAGGTCTCGGCGCGGTTTTTAAAAATCTGATAATTGTCTCTATGTCTTTATCTTCGGGTTCTTTCATTGCCGGTAATTCCAAATCAAGACGGATTATATTGTAAGCTTTGCTTATGCTAATTTCGTCTTCATACCATTTAACGCCGGGTTCGTCTCCGCGCAGATTCAATATGCTTTTGATATTGTATTTTTTTATATAGTGTTCAAACTTTTTTTTATCTAATTGTCTGGAGCGGTAAGCGGTGCCTTCGGTAATCGTATGGAAATTGCCGGTCAGCCAGTTATACGCAAAATATATTCCCGTTACCGACAGAATGATGCATAACGTTATTGCTGTAATCTTTAATATTCGTTTTAACATTTACATTCCCCTCATTTTTATTTAGATTATATTTAATTTTGTTCAAATAGTGAATTTTTAATATTCGTTATTGTTGATTTTTTTAAAAAATTATATAATATAATAAACGAGCAGTGTGAATTCACGTAAGACCGGTTTATTCACGCTGCTCGTTTTTTTTATGCTTAAAAAACGGAGATATTGATTATGCCGAAAACAAAATTTCAGGAATTTATTTTTACTGCTGTAATGGTTATAGTTATGGTGTATTTTATAACT
>JBAYZJ010000116.1:0-4504 GCA_041672565.1 Endomicrobiaceae bacterium | reverse complement strand
GAATCAAGGCGTAAGATATGCTTTGTCAAAACAGTACAAATGGGTGCTGACTCTTGATCAGGACAGCGAATTTTATCCTAATACTTATAATATCCTTTTAGCCGGATATGAAAATCTCAAAGACAAAGATATGGTTATGCTTATTGCGCCTAAGCCTGTTGAAAGAGTTTTAATAAAAGACAGTACTATGGGACTTAATATAAGAAATCAGGTAGAAATACTCTGGAAAAATGCAGTTTTGAATTTAACCTCAGGAAGTTTGATAAAAGCGGAAGCTTTTAGTCATATAGGTTTTTTTGAAGAAAAATTGTTTATAGAACAGGTGGATAATGATTTTTGTTATAGGTTGGGAAAAAAAGGATATAAAATAAAAGTCGCCGTAAATGTTCCTTTTGTTCACGAAATCGGCAAATCATTAAAGAAAATGTTCTTTTTAACAAGAAACCATAGTGAAAAAAGAAAGTATTATCTTGCGAGGAACGTAGTATATGTTTTTAAAAAATATTTTTCTTATGCTCCTTATACGGCAACCAGATATTTTTTAGGCGGTACGGTATTAGGATGGTTTAAGATATTTTTGTTTGAAGATAATAAAACGTCTAAAATAAAAAGCGGAATCAGAGGTTTAATGGACGGTTTATTTAATAAATGGATAACAATGAAATATAAGAATATAGTAATTTTAGCTGATGCAGGAATAGGAGATTTTATTTGGGCAACTTCAGCTTTGTCTTTAATAAGAGATTATGATAAAAATATTAAAATTATATTGGTTACTTCAAGCAAATATGTCCAATTAATAGACGAAAGTTTGCATATTAATGAAGTTATTACAACAAATAATAAATATCATGTTTCAAAAAATAAATTTATAAGATTATTTTATAAATTCTGTTGGTCAATAAAAAATTATCCGAAATTGTATAATGTTGATGCTTGTTTGTTGTTGGATATTTCATCATTTTTTACAATTACGGCAAAGTATTTGTACAGAATTAAAAATATTATAGGTCCTGATAATTTTTCTTTCGGGTATGATATAAAAAATAAAACTTCAAAATATTATACTAAAATTGTCAAAATGCCAAAAGATAATGATAAAACAGCCTTTATTATGAGATATCAAATACTAGTGAGATCAATATTTCCTACTTATAATTTATCGATACCGAAACTTCCGGATACATCTAATTTATCAAATAAAATAATACAATTAATAGGGAATACAAAGAAATATAAGATTGCATTATGTACGCAGAGTTCTGTATTATGGAGAACTTGGAATATAAAGTATTTCCAAAAATTTATTGAGAAATTTGATAAATTTACAGATGCGACATATTTTATAGTCGGCAATAGTAAACAAGAAGAAAAAAATGCAATATATTTACAAAATAATTTAAAAAATACAGATATACGAAATATTTGCGGAAAAACTACATTACTTGAGCTCAAGGAGTTTTTTAAAAATATTGATTTACTAATATCTGTTGATACGGGAGCAGCTCATATTGCAAGTGTATTAAATATTCCTATAATTTCTTTACACGGAGCTAGTCTTCCTGAAAATTCATCTCCGGTAAGTTACAAAACAATTCCTTTATGCTCTTATCGATATTGTTCTCCTTGTACATTGAATACTATTTTAAATAACTTTATATGTAAAAAACAAAAATGTATGGATGATATAACTCCTGAATTAGTTTTTAAAACCGCAGTCAAAATATTAAAAGTTGATAAAAAATATGAATAAAAAAAATATAGTTGTTTTTACATGTTGTGGTTTAGGAGATTTTATTTGGGCGACATCTGCAATATCTCTTATCAAAGATTATGATAAAAATGCAAATTTGAAGCTTATTTTATTTAATTCTTATTTGCCTCTTATTGATAAAAATCTTGGAGTTGATGAATTAATTGAAATAAGTTATAAATATTTTTTTTCAAAAAATGTTTTTATAAGATGGGGATATAAATTTTTTTGGCTTATTAAAATATATCCTTATATACATAATTCTGATATTTTGATTTGTTTGGATAAACATTCTTTTTTTACTAAATTTGCAAAATATTTTTGTAGAATAAAAAATATTGTAGGTCCAAATAATGTGTGGTTTGGATATAATATAAAAAATGATGATTCTAAATATTTTACAAAAACAGTTATAATGCCTAAAGATTCCGATAGAAATCATTGTATGATGAGATATCAACATATAATACGTTCCGTCTATCCTACTTATAATTTATCAATACCGAAACTCCCGGATACATCTAACTTGGCAAATAAAATAATAAAATTAATAGGAACTGCAAAAAAACATAAGATTGCTTTGTGTACACAAGGTACTGCCGTATGGAAATGTTTTGGTTTAAATTATTTAATTAAATTGTTAGATGTTTTGAAACAATTGGACGATGTCACTTTTTTTATTGTAGGTTCTAGCATTAACCAAAAAAAAGAAGCAGATTTTATAAAATTGAAATTACAAAATATAGATATACAAAACATTTGTTGTAAAACATCATTGTTAGAATTAAAAGAATTTCTCAAAAATATGGATTTGTTAATATCTGTTGATACGGGAGTTGCTCATTTAGCAGCTGTATCAAATACTCCAATAATTTCTTTTTATGGGGCAACTTTGCCTGAACAGACCGGTCCAATAACTTCAAAAGCAAATATGGTATATCATAAGCTTGATTGCTTGCCTTGTAATTCACAAATAGAAATAAACAGGAAAATCTGTAAAGATCCAAAATGTATATATAATGTAACGCCTAATTACGTTATGGAAATAATAACAGAAATACTAAATAGTAAAAAATAAATATTTTTTATTTATAAAATAATAATTCAACTAATTTTTGATGTATATTCATTTTTTGCAAGAATTTTTTGAAAAATTTTCTATACATATAATAAAAAAAACTAATAGAATATATCAATAAATAATTATGTGTTTCTTTTGTAATAGAAATCAATAATTCCCTGTCATTGTTATCTGACAGCATTTCATAAATGCTGGATAGAGAGTTGTATGACCATGTTTTTTTTAATATCTCTTTGTAATAATTTATAATTTTACTGTTTTTTTTGTTAAAAACAGTTTTAAATAATAATTTATAACCATTGCAGTCTATTTTAATTCTGTTGACCATACCTTGCACTGCAAAACTATCATTACAACCTCTATATAAAACAATATATGCATCAATATATTTTAATGTTATATTGTTCTTTAACATAGATAGCAAAATATAACTATGTGCATAAGCAGAGCCGATAAAAGATATATCAAAATTTATTAAGTTCCATTGTCGTTTTTTTACTATTATTGCTGATAAATATGTAAATATTCCCATATTGTTATTTAATGATTTTAAATAATACAACAGGTTATCATCTGTATTAAAATTAAAAACTTTTGTTTTAATGCTGTGTTTGATGATTTCAGATTTTTTCAATGGTGTCATGTTTATATCACACACGATATTGTTAACTAGATAAATATCGTGATTTTCTTTTATTTCTGATAAAATTTTAGCGATTCCGCCGGTGGATATCATATCGTCGCTGCCAAATAACCAGCAATATGCTCCATGAGCAATTTCAACAACTTTTAGATAATTGTTGTCTGCTCCCATATTTTTATCCCATCTGAAATAATTGATATTCGTATAAGTTTTTTGATACTGAAACACCATTTGTTGGGTGTTATCAGTTGAAGCATTGTCGCTGATACATATTTCGACATTGCTGTCTTTAATGTTGCTTAATTGATGGAATATGTTATCTAATAATTCTCTTAGATATTTTTCTCTGTTATATGTTGGTATGCATATTGATAATAATATTTCGCTGCTCATTATTTTATTTTGAACTCTCTGTGAAAAATATTCAGCAGAATATTTTGGTTTTTTATATGTTTTTTTGCTTTCATAAAATTAAAATCTACAATAATATAATCATTTTCAATATATTTTTTTATTTTAAATTTAATTTTGAACAATAACATTCTTACGACAAAATAATTATTTTCAGTACAGGCGCCTATAAAATGTCTTCTTAATAAAGAAAAAAATAATTTTAATTTGCTTACCGTATCCAATGGAGATATTACATCTATTATTTGAAACCAATTTTTCTTTTCAAAATATAAAGAATGCATGTTTTTGCAAAATTTAGAAAAATTACCGTGTATAAAATTTATTGCGCATAACATAGTTTTATGTTTTAATTTTTTATTTTGTATCATCGAACATACGTTTGCATATCCTGTTATCCATGTCATTGTCCGGGTTCTTTGGCAAAGCTCGTCAGATTGTACGCCGCGGATATAACTGCAATCAGTATTTTTGAAATTCATACCGTTATTTACAATAGCTTTATTTACGACATATATTCCTTTATTTCTATTTATAAAAGGAATAATAGGAAACAGATGGGGAAATAAAGTGAATATATTATCAAAAGAATTTCTTATATTAGTATCGTTGTAAA
>JBAYZJ010000115.1:0-4532 GCA_041672565.1 Endomicrobiaceae bacterium | reverse complement strand
CGGGCTTTGTAAAGTTTCTTTATTTCCGTACTTTCCAAGTTTTAATCCGTGTATTTCTATTGTATTATTGAATTCTATCGAAATATCAGATAAATTTTTGGCGTCAATAAAAGAAACGTCAAGTGCTTGACAAAAAACATTTTGACAAAAAAACAAACACAGAAAAATAAATATAAATTTATATAAATTCATTACATTAAAAATTATTTTAACACAAGTTATACAAATATACAACGGTTATTTGTGAAAAAAATTAAAAAATTCCTCTGCGTTTAGTTTTTTATTATTAGATATATAAAAACAGTATGTTCCTTTGTTTTTTACCAGCAAAATTAAGCAGGCGTAAAATCTTAAAAAAAAGATATAAAATTTTTTTGTAAAATCTTTATATCCTCCCGTAATAAAATATTCTAAAACCTGAGGTATGCCTAATCCTACAATACAGTTTTTGAACAGTTCTTTAAAGGCATAAAGACTGCTGGCTTTTATAATCTTCGGAGTATCCGAAAAAAATCTTTTACCATAAATGACTGTTACCGGCAGATGTCTTTTTTCCACTCTGTTTTTGAAAAAATCATAACTTATCAGCTTTTTTTGGCCGAATTTTCTTCTGTTGAATATAGAAATGAATTTATCTGGAATATATTCAGTTTCAATGTCAGGGCATAAGCCTATTCTTGCCGGAAACGGATAAATGGTTCCTTTTTTATCTACAAAAGGCGTATCGTCTGACAGGATTTGTACATTCTTGTTTTTTAATAAATCCATAAGCAGCGTGCTTTTGCCTCCTCCTTGGGGAAGCATGCATATATATGTCTTGTCTTCAAATGAAAATGCGCATCCGTGAATTCTGTGGAAACCTTTCATATCAAGCATTTCTCCGACTCTTGAATGTATAAAAAGATATGCTATTTCATAAAGTAAATCAAACGAAGATGAAAAAATTTCTGCTTTATTGTTTTTTATATCGTATATAGACAATGCTTTTCCCGAATAGTCTATATAACGTATACCGTCTTTGTCGTAACTTATGGAATCAGTTTTGTACATTGAAGCCGTTATCTCCGGAATTTTTTCAAAAGGAGGGGGAAGCAGATTAACCGTTAGAAGTATGTCTGCTGATTTATGAGCTTTATAATTGTGAAAATATTCAAAATCTGATGTTAATCTGTTAGCAATATCTTGATTGCCGTCTATAGATACGGTTATTCCGTAAAAATCTAAAACAGCTTTTTGATTTTCCATAAAAATCCTTTTACGGTGCCGGCTAAAAATCCTACACCGTAAGATATATGCGATACAAAAGTGATAATCATCATTAATCCCGTATTGTGTATTTTTATATTATACAAAATAGAAGCCGAAAGAACATTATAAATGGCAATCAGCAAATATATAAATAGTAAAGCAAATGTCATTTTTCCTAAAATTAAAGCCAGCAGATATAATGTAAAAAAAGCCGGGATTAAATGAACAAAACGTAAACTTGACGGCATAAAAAAAGTCATTAAAGCTCTTCCTTTGCCTGAATAAAAAACTTGCTGGGCGAAAGAAAAAAGAGAGCTTCGCCTGTGGTGGTAAACTGACAATTCTGGTGAATATAAGATTTTTACTCCGTTATTCTTTAACTGTTCCAAAAGAAGGTTTTCTTCGTTATAGTGGAGCAGTTTTTCAAATTTAACATTATATTTGGCAAACAAATCTTTTTTTACGGCAAGATTGCATAAAATTAATTCCGAATCATCGGTTAATCTGTCGTTTCCCGCGATTATATATCTGCGGCTCATTTTCCATGTAAGCAAATATGTCGACAGCATAATTCCGCTGATTTTTTCAAATCTTCCTGAATTTTCAGGAGTGAGGTTCGGACCTCCTATAACTCCGAGTGAAGGGTACTTGTTGAATTTTTCTTCGAGTATTTTTATATTGTCTTTACAAATAAAAGCATCATCATCTAAAAAATAAATAACGTCGGAACTAACGTTTTTTACGCCGATGTTTCTGGCGTCTGATTTATCAATCTGTTCATTGAGTATTATGAAATTAAGGTTTTTATAATTATATTGGGTTTCTTTTAAGAATTGTACGGTTTTATTAAAATAACCGTTCACTACTATAAAAATATTTCCGTTGATTTTCATCAAGGAAGAAACGGTTTCTTTAAGATAATCATATCTTTTATTTGAAATTATTAATGTTGATATTGTAATCATATCATGAATTCTTTTTAAATTTTTGTGCGATATAAAGATTTTTACCTGATTTTATGGCATCTTCAAGCATATGTCCGTTTGTGCATGTAAGCCAGCAGTGGCACTTTTTTAAATTAAAAAATTCTCTGATGTCATTTGCCTGTTTTGAATTCCATAAATCGTCAAAAGAATTTTTTCTCAAGTCTCCCGCAAATTTATCTTTATATACGGGACAAAAATATACTTCCCCGAAAGGATTTATCATCGCGTATTTTTCTCCGCAAGGGCAGTTTGGAAAATATCTTTTTTGTTGATTAATATATTTTACTATATAGTATAAAGACAAAAATTGAGAAGTCAGACCTTCATTGGTTAAAAATATGTCTTCGCTGAATTCATTAATTCCGCATTCGTTAGCCATTTTTTCCGTTATGATATTAATTTGTTCTTCTATAATTTTTAGTATGTCAGGCTGCCACTTAAATTGTATTGTTTCTTTTTTTTGCACGAACATTTGAAAAGAAACATGGTATTTGTTCTTTTTGCACCAATCATAAACTTCCGATATTTTATCACAGTTGTCTGGGAGAATTGTATAATTAAGACTGAAATAAATTTCCGGGAAATCTTGTTTTAAAAGTTCAAGGTTTGACACAAGATTGTTAAAAGCTCCTTTTTGTCCTCTTATTTTGTCATGATTCTCGCCTATTCCGTCAATTGAAGTTCCTATTGATATTTTTTGAAGTCCCGAAGTTTCTTTTATTGCGGTTAATTTTTTATAAATAAGATTTTTATCAAATAAATTAGATAATATTAAAATTTCTGTTTTTGGATAATAAATCCTTAAAAAATTAACAATGTCGGTTAAATCATTCCTGAGCAGAGCTTCTCCTCCGCTTATAACTATAAATTTGATATTTTTTAAATATTCTGAAGATTGTATGAATTTCTTGATTTCATCAAAACTCAGCTCTTTCCTGTTCTTATCTTTTAAATATTTCAAATTGCACATAATACACGATGTATTACAGTTATAAGTAAGCTCAAAATGAAGTTCTTCGGGAGGAATGCAGGATATGTCTTTAGGTACGGCTGTTTTTTCTATAAAAGCTCCGAATTTATATATGAAGTCTTTAAGTTCTTTCAAGATAGCGCCTCTAGTTCTTTTTTATATTTATTTTCTAAATTTACATCTTTTAATTCTTTAGATATGAAAATCAGTTTGTTGCATATTTCTTTTGATTTAAATTCTGTTTCAAATGATTTTTCAAAACATTTTTTTGCTTCGGAGTAATTTTTATCATAAAAATAATATTCGCCGAGTAAAAACCACTTGTCCGGCTTAATTGCGCTGATTCCTGACGTTTCAGGGTATTTAAGTTTTAAAGCCAGATTACAAAATTTTTCATACCGTTCAAATCTTAAAGGATAATCATTGTTTTTTGATTTCCAAAATAAGTGATGCTCGCCTTTTATAATTCCGAATTTTTCAGGATTATTTCTTACATAAGTTCCTTTCTCAAGAGTAAAAAAAGACTGACTCGCAAGAATTGAGTCCACATAAGGTCTTGCTGAAGTCAAAAAGTTTAAAGTTTTGCAAAAATCTTCTTCGGTTTCAACAGGAAAGCCGCACATCATATTTATTTGGAATGAAATACCTGCTTCTTTTGTATTTTTGAACAGTTTAATTGCTTTTTGAACGGTAAAGCGTTTATTCATCGCATTCAAAACATGTTGTGATCCGGATTCAACTCCGTATCCAAGCCAGCCGCAGCCGGCTTTTTTCATTTTTTTTAATAATTCCAATGACATATCGTCTCTTACGACAGCCTGCCCAGCCCAGGAAACTTTGATGCCGCTTTCTATTATTAAATCACAAAAAGTCTCAAGATTTTTCAAGTTGCCGTTTAAAAGTAGTCCGTTGAAATAAAAATAATTAATTTGTGAGAAATCGTTCATATGTTTTACAACTTGTTCAAATAATCTTTTTCCGCTCATGGTTCTGTATTTAGGCCAAAATAATCTTTCATAACAAAAGTGACATGCATTTACGCATCCTCTGCTGTCAAGCAAATCAAGTCTGTTAGGCTGGGAGTATTTATTATTTAAAATATCTTCTTTGAAATCAGAATAATCAGGCAAAGGGAGCAAGTCTAATTCTTTAACGAATTCGCCCTGTCCGCAGTCTGTAACCTTTCCTTTTTTCTTAACAAGAAAACCTTTGCATTCAGGAAGATCTTTTATATTAAAACCGTCATCCAGTTTTTGCAGGAGGTTTTTCAGCGGGATATCGGCTTCGCCGTAGCAGACATAATCAATAAAATCCTGCAAAAACTGGAT
>JBAYZJ010000114.1:0-4537 GCA_041672565.1 Endomicrobiaceae bacterium | reverse complement strand
ATTGAGGTTCTGTTCCAACAAATTCAGTTGCAATTACTGTACCTGAGTACTGAGCAATCATATAAACTGTATTTGCAGGAGCTGTGAATGTTGCAGTATTATTTTCTGCATTATAAGTAGCTTCAAAAGCTGTCCATTCATCATTTTCTCTATACATTGCAAAGATAGTACCTTCTTCATTAGGAACAGTATTAAGAGCCATTGTAATTGTTAAATCAACGCTAAGACTCATAATAGCTCTTTGTTCACTAAGTGCAGTGAAGTCTGTATCTAAAGCTATTGAGTTAGCTAAGTTTTGGATATATAAGTACTCTGTAGGAACAGTAATAGTTACCACACCATCAGTTACAATATCACCATAAGCATAAGCATCAAGGCTTGTTTTTGTAAGTTGCATATTTCCGTCTGTGCCAAGTGAAGCAGCCCAGAAATGATATACACCGGCTTGAGCAACAGTGAAAGGTGCTTGCCAGATACCGTCAACCATATTAATATTAACTTGGTTAATTTGACCTGCAAAAACTTCACCATTTACATAGCTTACGATAGGTTTGTTATTTGAACCGGCAATATGAATTTGATTTTCCCAGTATAAATCAGCTGTAATAGTCTGATTTGCAGGAACTAATTCATCATTTGCATAAGTAACTTCTAATTCAGGTTGTCTTGAAGAAACACTACCATTATTATAAGTTACGATAGTTTTAAGTTTTTCTACATTCATAAGTTCAGCATTAAAGATTACTTCAATATTGTCATAATCATTAGTTGCAGAAACAAATGTATTAAATGTAGTCCAGGTTCCGTTTGCGAAATACTGGAATTCTACTTGATCTATAGTTGAAAGGTTATCCCAGTTTGTAACACTTGCACGAATCTTATCAACATTTGAACCTTGATGTTCTTCAACATTGAAGCTCATAGATGAAATAAGAGCATAAGGCTCTAATTCACTAGGGCTTACAACATTAAATTCAATTTCAGCTCTAACAGATTCATTACCTGCATTATCAAATGCTTGTGCATAAACTGTATAAGCACCGGTTGCTAAACCAAGTGTATTTAAGTCAACTGTATAAGGTTCTGTATCTACAGATCCAATAACAGTAACTTCATCAGCATTCCATTGACCTGTATAATATTTAAATTCTACGTATGAGATACCTGATGCATTTTCAATAGTTTGATTTTCTTCTGAGAAGAAATCAAATGCTTCTGCGGTAACTGTCATAGTAGTACCTAATTGAACATTAATAGGATCATTATCGATAAGTTCTTCGTTATCAACTGTAACTGATACAATATCAACTACAGGAGCAACATTATCATAAAGAACTTCATTAGCAAAATCAGCTTCAACAACATTTGCTACAGGAATAGCTCTGTCTTGAACTCTGAGTTTAAAGTTATAATAACCATTAGGAAGTACGATATTTTCAAATGTTGCGGTGAAGTTAACTCCATCATTTGTGTTTTCTTGAGTAAGAGTTAAAGCTTCAGCATTTTCAAATAATGTCCAATTATTATTGCCATCAGCATTATATTCCTGATAGAATAATTGAATTTGTGATTCAGTAATATTATCAATATGAGTATCTGAATCAGCAATAACTGTGAAATTAACTACAAGTTCAGTATCTTGATTCATAAATGGAACTTCAGTTTCAGCAACTTCAACTACAAATTCATTATCAAGAGCAACTATAACATTAGCTAATTCATTATTATCTTGATCAGCAAATACGATAATATATCTACCATTCACTAAGTTTTCATCTACTAAATCTCTATCATTAAGATTTAATTTAATTGCGTTATTACCAACATATTCGAAGTATGTAAGAGGTAGATATTCAACACCATCTACATTTTTGTAAAGGATGTTCATATCTTGAACTGTATCGGTGTTAGTCATTAAAGTAAATTCACCATGGAAACGACGAGGGATCTCACCATTTACCGGAGCAAATGTACCATGACCGGCAACGTCAGCATATAATACTTCAATACCTGTTGTAAATTCATGTACTTCATAAGCCATATTTCCAACATTATCAAAAGTAACAGCCATTACATAATAATCGTTACCCATATCTAAGTTAGCAACTTCCCAGGTAATAGCCTGAGCAGGATTAGCAACAGTTGTTTCTTCAAAAATCAAATTCCATTGATTATCAAAATCAAGTTCTTCAAAATCAATATCATCAGTAATTTTTGTATAGAAATATAAGTATGCCATAATTCCTGAACCCGGCATTGGATCAACAGCATTTGCATTAAGGATAACTGTATTACCGTTTGCAAGCTGAGTAACAGGGATATTATTAGCATTAACAACTGTGAAGTCTGTTGTTGGAACAACATTATCTACGTTAATTGTAAGAGCTTCTGTGTTTATATTACCTGCATTATCATAAGCTCTAATTTCAACATTAACAGCAGTAACTGCAAGATCAGCTGAAACAGGAAGATCTGTAAATGTAAGAGTATTATCTTCTACATCAACATTATCAAAATCAACAGTATTAATAAGAACACCATCAATCCATAATTCAACATAATCTACATCACTTTCACCACCGATTACATCAAGATTACTTGTGATTTCAGCACTAACTGTATAAGTTTCTACAATAGCACTTATCCATTCCGGATTTTCTTCATTAGCCCATTTAACCACAACATTATCAATAATTGGAGCAATGGTATCTACTATACGTACGATAACATAAGCTTCATTAGCAATAACAGGTTGAATAAGTGTTTCTGTTCCCCAGATATCTTGTGCAAGAGCAACAATCTGAACTTTGTTATTATATAAATAACGAGGATAGATTGTAATTTCATTTTCAGTATTATACCATGCTGCATCAACTGCACCATTAGCATCAGCACTAAAGAATGACCATTCTGAAGCAGGTGTATTATTTTCGTTTAAGTAACGGAATTTATACTGAACTGCATTAAGATAAGGAGAATCATTTTCTACATTAAGAGTATATACTTCACCTCTTTCAAGTTCTGTTACTTGACCTTCGTCATTAGTAACAATAGCTTGAGGAGTGATAATTTGATTATAAATATTTACACTAACAATTGATTCGCTAGTGTTTTCACTATAATGAGCAATAGTTTTAACTTCGTATTGACCATGTGCTAAGTCAGCAATATTCCAGTTAATGTTGTATTCACGAGTAAAGTTATAATTATTAAGAGTAGCATCAACTACGTGATTATCTAAAGTTACAACATTACCTTCAATTTCCATCCATTCAGTAGTGCCGTCAGCTCTGTATTCAAAGCTAACTTCTGTTGGATAAGCTTGAACATCTTGATATGGTAAATAAGCATATAATGATAATGCATCACCGCCAAGCCATTCAGCTACAAATGGATTTTCAAGGTTTGACCAATTAACAAAATTAATTCTTTGTCCGGATAGTAATCCATCTTCCACAGCCATCATTCTTACATAAGAAATATTTCCTGAATGTAAAACAAATTCAGCATTATTTTCAGTAACATTTCCTAAACGATCTTGCAATCCAAGAGTAATATTTACATCTAAGTAATCATTACCTTGTTCTACAAGAGCTCTGATTGCTGCATCAGCAGTAAATGAGAAGTGTAAGAAGTTTTCATCTGTTTCTTCGTCAGTAACTAACTGATAATCAGTAACAGTCTGAGTAACACCTAAAGCTGTAAATGTAACATTAAGTGCACCATCTTCTGAAATACCGATTAAGTCTTCGTACTGAACTAAGAAATCAACTGTATCAGTATAAAGAGCATTGTTAATAACAACGATCTCTTCATCTTCATCAACTTCATAAGCAAAGAATTCAGCAACTTCAGGAGCTGTTTGATCATGATAGATTTGTACGAACTGAGTAGCAGTTTCATATACATTACCGGCAATATCATCAGCAACTATTGTTAATGAATAAATACCGTCTTCTAATCCGTCATTTGCAAGAAGTGCATCCATTTCAAATGAGAATGTTGTAACAAATTCATTACTTAAAACAAATTCATCATTTTCAAAATCAATTGTCATAATTGCTTCTTGCTCATTTTCTGCATCATATTCTGAAATCTTAAGTGTAACTTTTTCTACAAGATTGAAATCAAATTCAGCATTTGTATTTGTATATTCAACATCAAAACTAACTTCTTCATCTTCTGCATTAAGTACAAATGCTTCGAATCCGTCAACAGTTTGAATTGTTGGGAAATCTACAATTGCAATCTGAGTTTCAGTTACATTGTTATAAACAGTTACAGGAGTAGAATATGTGTAATTGTTATTATTATCAGTAGTTTTTACTCTGACAAAGAATTCAACTGCACGAATAGCAGGAACTGTCCATGGAATAGTAATATTTTCAGCAATACCGTCAGCATCAATATTTTGAGCTGTAAGTACAACATTATTACCTGCTTGATTCCAGGTGTTCATATCTAAACTATATTCTACAGCAACGCTGTTACCAACAACAACATTAGTTACTGTAACATCAACATCACCAAGAGAATT
>JBAYZJ010000113.1:0-4613 GCA_041672565.1 Endomicrobiaceae bacterium | reverse complement strand
TACGCCTATTTCGGCAAATTGCTGAGCGACTTCAATATCAGCGATATATCCCGGAGAATAAGGACTGATTATAATTCCGGCTAAAAGATATCCTACTATTGGCGAAAGTTTGATTTTCTGAGTTATGAAACCCAATATTAATGCCGCGGTTAACCCGCTTGTAAGAGTTAAAATAATGTTTAAGTGTTGAGACATCCGCCCTTCTTTTTTTTATTATTGTTGTTTCAACGCCTTTTCTATTCTGTCAATGCCTTCCTGAATGTTTTTCATTGAAGTAGCATAAGAAAATCTTATATATCCCGGTGCTCCGAAAGCTGTTCCGGGAACAACGGCTACTTTTGCACGGTCAAGTAAATAATCTGCCAATTCTATATCGGTGTTTATTAAGTTGTCGTTATATTCTTTGACCAATAATTTTGATATGTTAGGGAATGCATAAAATGCTCCGCTCGGGAGCAGGCAGCTTATTCCTTCAATTTTATTTAATCTTTCGACTATATAGTTCCTTCTTTTTTCAAATTCTAATCTCATTAATTCAAGACTTTCTTTAGGTCCGTTTAATGCTTCGGTTGCGGCTTTTAAAGATATTGATGTAGGATTAGATGTAGACTGGCTTTGTATTTTTGTCATAGCAGATATTATTTCTTTAGGACCTGCAGTGTATCCTATCCTCCATCCTGTCATTGCAAAAGCTTTTGAAACTCCGTTTATAACCAAAGTCTGCGGTTTTATTTCAGGAGCGGCTTCAGCTATAGAACAGAATTTAAAATTATCATAAACAAGTTTTTCATAGATTTCATCAGATATAATGAGTATTTTATGTTCAATACATACTTTTGCTATTTCCGCAAGTTCTTCACGCGTGTATGTTCCTCCTGTAGGATTTGACGGTGAATTGAGAATTAAAGCTTTTGTCTTTTCAGTTATAACGCCGCTTATTGCATCAGGAGTAATTTTAAATGAATTTTTGTCATCTGTTTTTATGATTACAGGCTTTGCTCCGGCCAGCATTGCCATATCAGGATATGATACCCAGTAAGGAGCGGGTATTATTACTTCGTCGCCGTCATTAAATAGCGCCTGAAAAACATTATACAGAGAATGTTTTGCCCCGCAAGATACTATGATTTCATCCTGGGCATATTGCAAATTGTTTTCTGCTTTAAATTTATTAATGATTGCATTTTTTAAATCTGCAGTTCCTGCAACGGGACAATATTTGGTAAAGCCTTTGTTAATGGCGTCGATTGCATAATCTTTTATGTTTTGAGGGGTGTCAAAATCAGGTTCGCCTGTGCCAAAACTTATCACATCTATTCCCTGTGCTTTTAATTTTTTTGCTTTGGCGTCGATTGCTAATGTAGGAGACGGCTGGATTGCTTGAACTCTTTTGGATAATAACATAATTTTTCCCTCACACATAAAATTAAGATACTTTTCAAAAGTATCTTAATTTTGTAATATAATAAAGACTTTTCGGTAAGTCTTGACATATTTTGTTAATTTTGATAAATTATACAGATTATAAAGGAGTAAGTCAATGTATGCGATAATAATGACGGGCGGAAAGCAGTACAAAGTAGAAAAAGGCATGAATGTCGTTGTTGAAAAGTTGGGAGAAACCGGAGAAGGACAGGAAGTGGTTCTTGATCAGGTTTTAATGATAGCTGACGGTGATAAAGCGACTGTAGGCAAACCGGTAATAGAAGGCGCAAGCGTTGTTGCTAAAGTTGTTGCTCAAAAGAGATTGCCAAAGGTTCTTGTGTTTAAGAAAAGACCTAAAAAAGGTTATAAAAAAATGCAGGGGCACAGACAGTATGTTACAGAAGTGGAAATAGTAGATATCAAGGCTTAATGTTTTAGGAGAAAAGAATGGCACATGTAAAAGGGCAGGGTTCAACCAGTAACGGCAGAGATTCCCATGGAAAAAGATTAGGCGTAAAAATATACGGTGATCAGTTCGCTCAAGCCGGTGCAATTATTGTAAGGCAGAGAGGAACAAAATATCATCCCGGCGTAAATGTCGGTATGGGAAAAGACAATACTTTGTTTGCTAAAGTTGAAGGAACTGTAAAATTTGTAAGAAGAGCAGGAGATAGGTGTTTTGTTAATATAGAAACTTCTATATAACGAATAAAAAAATGTTCATAGATAAAGCAAAAATTTTTATTACAGCCGGTCGCGGTGGCGACGGCTGTATTTCATTTAGAAGAGAAAAATATGTTCCCTTTGGCGGACCTGACGGCGGTAACGGCGGCAAAGGCGGAGATATTTTTATTGAAACCGACAATAAGAAAATCACATTGTTAGATTTATCTTATCGTCCTAAATTTCATGCTGAAGGCGGATCAAAAGGCGAAACCAGCAATAAGTATGGAAGATATGGCAAAGATTTGGTTATAAAAGTTCCTTTGGGAACGGTTATTTATAAAAATAATGAATTATTTGCAGATTTAAAAGAAATCGGCCAAAAAGTTTTAGTTGCAAAAGGCGGAAGAGGAGGAAGAGGCAACTCTTCTTTTAAAACACAGACAAATACAGTTCCGAGAATTGCCGAAAAAGGCGAGCCTGGTGAAACCGCTGAAATTGGATTGGAACTTAGACTTATAGCTGATGTCGGTCTTGTCGGTTTTCCTAATGCGGGTAAATCAACTTTTTTATCTGTAGTGAGTTCCGCAAAGCCTAAAATTGCAGATTATCCTTTTACTACTTTGGAACCGAATTTAGGAGTTGTTTCTTTAAACGACAGACAGGTAGTAATTGCAGATATTCCCGGCATTATAGAGGGGGCAAGTCACGGAAAAGGGTTGGGTTTTGAGTTTTTAAGACATATAAAGAGAACAAAAGTT
This sequence comes from Endomicrobiaceae bacterium, assembly GCA_041672565.1. Lineage (GTDB taxonomy): Bacteria > Elusimicrobiota > Endomicrobiia > Endomicrobiales > Endomicrobiaceae > Praeruminimicrobium. Next base: position 1,764 of record JBAYZJ010000113.1, on the reverse strand, counting down.
TTGATTTATATGATAGATGTCAGCGGATTTGACGGTAAAGACCCGTATGAGGTTTATAAAATATTACAAAAAGAACTTAAACAGTATTCTAAATTTTTATCTAAAAAGCATATGCTTATAGCATTAAATAAAACAGATATGGATATGTCTTTAGAAAATGTTAAAAATTTTAAGAAAAAGGTGAAAGGTAAAAAAATATATACGATATCAAATATCACTAAAGATGGAATAGATAATTTGATATCGGATATGGTTAAACTTATTGATTTACCTGCAGATGAGGAAGAAATAGAGTCTATTCCGGTTAAAAAGTATATATATGAACCTGATTTTTACATTACCTTAGATGATGACGGAGTTTTTGTCGTAAGCGGTAAAAAAGTTGAAGTTTTAGCCGAAATGACAAGATTCAATGAAGACGAAGCTTTAAGAAGATTTCAAAATATATTAAAAAAAATGGGTGTAGAGCTTGCTCTTGAAGAAAAAGGCTGCAAAGTTGGAGACACCGTCAGAATCGGGAAATTTGAGTTCGATTTTACCAAATAACATGTAAAATATTTTCAATATTTTATAATTTTTTCACAATTCCTATATCAAATAGCTTTAATAATTTGTATAATAATAAACATAGAATTTAAGAACATAAAGTGATTGACAAAATTTCAAAATATCTTATACTTCTTATGAGTATATTATTATGATAAAAAACATTATTACCCCTTTTAATAAAAACAGATATGCGGAATGTTTATTAAAAATTCTGTGCTTGGCTGTTATTGTGTTTATTTGTTTTAACAGTATCTTTTCATCTTTCATGCTTAATTATAACCGTGATGATTTAACTGAAATTTCTCTTATCCAAAAAGATGTTTTTTCCGCAGTTTTTTTTATTTCCGGAACTATTGAAAAAATCAATGATTCTTTATCCGACAGACTTGGATTAAAAACAGATTCCGCGGCTAATGAAAAAAAGAGAGAGTCCCAGCCTGTTTCGACTTCTTCAAAAGATATTATTCTTATTGAAAATAATCAGAATCAAAATATTAAAATATTGAAATTTTTATCTGTTTACAGTGAAAAAATTGCGGCATATTGTAATTTTTATATTCCGTTGGTTTCGTATTGTGAAAATAATTTTTTATACAGTAAAAACAGCTTTTATTTTATTGTAATGATGCTTTTTTTTGCTTCGTCAAAAAAAATATATGTTTATTTAAATAAAATTAACTGTATTTATATTAACCCGCTTGCAGTTTGAAGTGGGTTTTTTCTTTGCATGGAGAAGAATAATGACTAATAAAAACGGCATAAAAAAATGTTTTGTGAAGTTAGTTTCAATAATAACGTCGGCAGTCTTTTTGTTTACGGGAGTTTTTCCTAACGCTTCTTTTGCTTCAGTTAATATTAGAAATATAGGTTCGGAAAGAAATTCTGAATTGAAAACATTTATCTCGTCTTCAGCAGGAAAAATAACTTATGCCAAATATTATGACAGTGATGAAATCATAATAAATATACAAGATTTGCATTGCCATCCTGAAACTCAGAAGAATATAGTGAAAATAATAGATCAGATAAACAAAAAGTATAATTTAAATGAAGTTTATCTTGAAGGCGCCGTCGGCAAAGTCGATATTTCTCTGCTTTCAAATCTAAAAAAAACTGAATTCGGAAGTCAAATAATCAAATCTTTATTAAATTTCGGACGTTTGAGCGGAGCGGAATATTATTCCGTAATGAAAGGGAAAAACAAATTTATAGCAG
>JBAYZJ010000112.1:0-4715 GCA_041672565.1 Endomicrobiaceae bacterium | reverse complement strand
AACGGCGCCTGCGCCCATTTTTATAAATTTACACATATCGGCTCCGGTATATATGCCTCCTGCGGCTATCACGGGAATATCTTTTTTGAATTTATTTCTGAAAGGAATTACGGATTGAATAACTTCCGGAACTAAATGTTCCAGTTTATTTTGAGGATCATCTATTTTTTCAGGCTTAAAGCCTAAATGTCCGCCTGCTAAAGGTCCTTCGACAACAACTCCGTCAGGAACATTATTATAATTTTTATCCCAATATTTAAAAAGAAGACTTGCCGCTCTTGCGGAAGATATTTTCAGCAGAATTTTTGTTTTTACTTTTCCAAGATTCTTCATAGGATTTTTTAACGGTAATCCTCCGCCGACAATTATCAAATCAACTTTTTCGCTTACGGCAATTTTTACCAAATCTTCAAAATCAGAAACAACAGCCATAATATTTACGCCTAATACGCCTTTTGTCATTTCTTTTGCGCGGCGAATTTCTTTTTTTAACATTTCCTGATTTGCCGTTTTGTAATCCATGCTGTTATCTTTACAGAACAATCCCAGCCCTACGGATGATATAACGCCTACTGCACCTTCCTGCGCAACAGCCGCCGCAAGGTGCGCTCCTGATATACCAATGCCCATTCCCCCCTGTATAATAGGAACAGCAGATTCCAGGTCGTCTATTTTTAAACCTTTATTTCCAATCATTTACATATCCCCTTTACCAATCTTTTCAGGTAAATAATTTTTTAGTAATAAACTGCATACTGCAATTACTCCGAGGCGCTCTTTTCAGAGTATCCCGGATTTAGTTATCACCAATAAAAATTAAATATTTTCTCTGTCAGAAAGGAAATACAACAAAGAGGATTTTAAAGAATAGAAATTCTTTATATCATATTCAATCAACGTGAAAGATGCATAAACTGTAATATCTTCTAATTAAAAGTTTTTCCTTTTAATTAGTCCGTATTTGACGCATTATCTAATGTTTATAGTATCATTTGTTAATTAATTACACAATCTTTTTAATACAAATTAGAACTTTCTGTTATTTTTAAAATCGCCAATTATATCTTTTGTATTGCGCCCATAGGGCAGAATTTTATACACTTTCCGCATTTAATACATTTCCTTTGGTCTATTTCAGGAAGATTAAATCCTTCCTGAGATATTGCATCTACAGGACAAACGCGTATTGAAGGACAGCGGTGGTTTTGAGGGCATAAGTTTTTGTTGACGGTTATCATATTATCTCCGGTTATATAAGTTTTTCGCCGCAAAAATTAATATCCATATTTTCTATTATTTTTATAACTTCGGCATTTTCTATTTTATAACAAACCTGAGTCCCCTTTCTGTATCCCGTAACAATACCGGCGTTTTTTAAAATATTTAAATGCTGTGAAACGGTAGGCTGGGGAATAGAAAGCTTTTCAACAATAGTCCCGACGTTACAAGTTTCTTTTTTTACAAGTCCGCAGACTATTTTAAGCCTTACGGGATGTCCCAACGCTTTTAAAATTTCTGAATATTCATTAATGGTCGGATTTTTATCTGTTTTCATAATATTAGTATATATTAATATTCATATATTGTCAAGCAATATGCGCTACAACAACAGCAAAATTTTATATAATATATTTTATGAATTACTACTTAATAATAATAGTTTTGTCAGTCTTTGTTATACTTTCTTATATGTATAACATTATCGCTTATCATCATAAAATACCTTCCGTTTTGCTGCTTATACTGACAGGAATAATAACCAAATTTGCGCTTCAGTTTTTAGGTATTTCATTTACGCCGTCACAGAATTATCTTAATATTTTCGGAACCGTCGGACTTATTCTTATAGTGCTTGAAGGAAGCATCGATCTTTCGCTTGACAAAAGCAGCCTGCCTACGATTTTCCGTTCTTTAATTACTGCTTTTATTCTGTTATGCTGTTCAAGTTTTTTAATAGCTTTTATAATTTCTCATTCATTAAACGTAAATTTTACTTCTGCATTTTTGTATGCGATTCCTTTATCCGTAATAAGCAGCGCAATAGTAATACCTGGCGTTTTAAACCTCGATAAAGAAAAAAAAGAATTTATGGTATGCGAATCTATTTTCTCGGATATACTGGGGATTATGCTTTTTAACTTTGCGATTATGTTTTCGAACAACGAATCTCATTTTATTATAAGAGTTATTTCGGACAGTTTCGGGACAATTGTTATTTCTTTTATAATTTCTTTTCTTCTGGTATTTTCTCTGCTTAAAATCAAATCGACGGTAAAGTTATTTCCTATAATAGCCGTTCTCGTTTTGACATACGCTTTAGGAAAGTTTATACATTTATCAACTCTTCTTTTAATATTCGTATTCGGTTTAACATTGAGGAATATTTTTAACTTCATAAAACCTGAATGGACGGAAAAATTAAATATAAGCATAGAATCATACAATAAAATTTTCAGCGAGTTTAAAATGCTTATTCATGAATCTTCTTTTATAATAAGAACTTTTTTCTTTATAATTTTCGGATATATGCTGATGTTTAAAAATCTTCTTAATATAGATGTTTTGGCTATAGGACTTGTCATTATTATACTGACATACGTTTTACGTTATATCAATTTAAGAATAATTTCAGAAAAGAATCTGCTGCCGGAACTTTTAATAGCTCCGCGCGGATTGATAACAATTTTATTATATTACAGCATACCGTCCAAATTCAGCATAGGTTCTTACGGCGAAAGCATTATTCTTTTAGTCGTAATAACTACCAGCCTTTTAATGATGTTCGGACTTATTTTTACAAAGAATAAAGAAATTGAAGTAATTGAAACCACATATTAAAAATCCGCAAAAGCCATATATGAGGAAAACTTGACAAACTCTATACCGAATGGTATAATAACAATATGAATAATCGCGAAACAATAAGCAAATGCGCATTGGAACTTTTTTCAAAACGCGGATATGACGCCGTAGGAATTCAGGAAATTATTGACGCTGCAGGAATTACAAAACCTACGCTTTATCATTATTTCGGAAGCAAAGAAGGATTATTAAAAGCCGTTCTTCAGGAGCATTTTGACAAACTGTATTCCAATATAAAAAAAGCAGCCGTTTATAACGGCGACGTTAAAACATCCCTTCAAACAATAATTTCGGCGTTTTTTAAATTTGCAAAGAATAACCGCACTTATTACCGTATGCAGCTTTCAATGTGGTTTGCGCCTTCTGAAAGCGATTCAAATAAAGCCGTAAGCAGCCACAACGCCAAGCTATTCAGCCTGATAGAAGATGTGTTTGCCGCCGCCGCAAAAGACCACGGAAACATGAAAGGCAGACAATCTTTATATGCGGCAACGTTTCTCGGCATGATAAACACATATATAGGGATATTTTTTAACGGATATTCTGATTTGGATGATAAATTCGTCCAAACTATTTTACATCAGTTTATGCACGGTATTTTTTCATAATTTTTTTTTGCAGTTTATTACTATACCGAACGGTAAACTAAAACGGAGAAAAAATGGATTTTTTTAAATTTAAAGGCAAAAACGCAATCGTTACAGGAGCAGCTTCAGGCATCGGCAGAGAACTCTGCATTCAGCTGGCAAAAGCCGGATGCAATATTTCAGCGGCAGACATTAATGAAGAACAATTGAGGGAAACGGAAAAAGCGGTTCTTTACACAGGAAAAAGCATAAACTGTTATAAAGTCGACGTATCCGACAGAAAACAAGTTTTTGAATTCGCCGAAAAAACGGCATACTTCAATAACAGCATTGACATAGTCGCAAATAACGCCGGCGTCGCCATGAGCGACGTTCCCGTTGAAGATATTGATTTTAAAGATTTTGAATGGATAATGAACATAAACTTATGGGGCATAATAAATATTGCAAAAGCTTTCATCGGCGAATTAAAAAAAAGCTCCGATTCTTATCTGGTAAACACTTCAAGCATATACGGAATTTTCGCCATGCAGAATGCGGCCGCTTATACGACAAGCAAATTCGCAGTAAGAGGATTCAGCGAAGCCATGATACAGGAATTGCACGGAACAAACGTTAACGTTATGACCGTTTATCCGGGAGGAATAAAAACAAACATTGCAAAAAACTCAAGATGGCTCGGAGACATAAACGATATCCATGAACAAAAACGCCAATTGGACAGATTTGAAAATTCCGCAAAGACAGAACCTGAAGAAGCGGCTAAACAAATACTTCAGGCTATGCAAAAAAGGAAGAAACGTTTATTGATAGGAAAAGACGCGCGGTTTATGGATTTATACACTAGAATAAATCCTTCAGGCTACGACCGTTTTGTAAGAGAACATATTTTAAATAAAAAATAATTATAAATTTTTATCTGCCAAGATGCTTATAAGACAGATAATTTACATCATAATATACATATTTGTTTGCCGTATTTTTTTTAAAATTATATAATTCCATTATAGAAAAATCCTTCTTTTTTGAACGTTTTGTCTATATTAAAATAATCCAAAAACTATTATGAACAAACGAAATTCAATATCTTTTTTATTTATTATGCTGGCAATGCTTACGGCTTTCGGACCGTTTGTCACCGATATGTATCTGCCAAGTCTGCCGTCTATGACAGATTACTTCAAAACAAGCGTTTCTATGGTACAACTCGGACTTACGTTTTCCATGTTCGGAATGGCTTTCGGGCAATTGCTTTTCGGTCCGCTC
>JBAYZJ010000111.1:0-4752 GCA_041672565.1 Endomicrobiaceae bacterium | reverse complement strand
TCTGCATAATTTACCTTTTGTTTTTACTCCTTCCAAATGATATTTTTGTCTGTCAATATCTCCCAAATACGGCATCATCATTTCTCTTTCTTCTTTAGTATATGCGTCAGGATATTGTTTGCCGGCATATTCGCCGTGAAATGCCGCCAGAGCCATTACTATTCCGTATTTTTTAAATATATCGTCGTAATATTTTATTTTATCCATATTCGGCGGATATGCCAGATAACAAACGCCGCCTTTAAAGCCGTATTTATATAAATAAAGAACTTTTTTTATGAAAGGTTCAAGCTTACTTTCCAGCGGATGAAAGTTCATATCAAGGCTTACTCTTTCAGGATTTAATTTTCTTGCGAATGTAAACATGTCGCCTGATAATTGACATGTCACTTTTACGGTATGTTTTTTTGATATGGCTTCTATCAATTCTATGATATTCGGATAGAGCATCGGCTCTCCGCCTGTGATCATTAGATGGCATTCTCCGTACATATCATACAGCCTGTCCCATAGCGCAATCATTTCAGACAGCGGGGGATATTTATTGAGTTTATCCATTTCGTCCCATGTTTTGTCGAACCAGCAGTAAGGACATCTGAAGTTACATCTGTAATGCGAATCCCAGACAAAATTAACTTTTTCCATAAAAAATCCTTTATATTAAAATAAAACGTATACAAACGGAACAACAGCGCTGCTTTTTGCAAAAATTATAAGCAGACCCAATATTAAAAAAACTAAGAACATCGGTATAATCCACCATGCTTTCTTTTCCCAGAAAAATTTCCAAAAATCTTTGAAAAAAGTTTTCATGAAATCTCCTAAATTTTCATTTTGCTTTCATACATTTCTTCAACTTCGTCAAACGGACCGAAAGCTATTTGCTGACCGCGGTCTATATACAAAGCGTTTGTACAAATTTTTTTGATATCTCCGATTCCGTGTGAAATAAAAAGTACAGTGTGTCCTTTTTCTATAACTTTTTCAAAAGCTGTTGTGCATTTTTTTTGAAAAGCTATATCGCCGACGGCCAATACTTCATCGACAAGAATGATTCCCTGTATAGTTTGTATAACTGTCGCAAAAGCCAGTCTGGCTATCATTCCCGATGAAAATTCGCCGAGTCTTGCTCCCATAAAATTGCCGAGTTCCGCAAAATCAACAATATCGTCCATTTTTTTGTCGATTTCTTTTCTGTTTATCCCGTGCAATGCTCCGTATAAATAAACATTTTCAAGAGCCGTAAATCTCATATTGAAACCGAGACCAAGTTCAAACATGCAGGAAATTTCTTCGGTTGTTTTAAATGTTCCGGAAGTTTGCCTCATTATTCCCGCCAATATTCTGAAAAGAGTTGTTTTCCCTGCTCCGTTAGGCCCTATTACGGCAGTCATTTCACCTTTTTTTACGCTGAAATTAATGTCTTTTAAAGCCCACAGTTCTTTTTCAGGGAACTGTCCGCTGAGTTTATATCTTAGAGATGTAAAGAAAGTCAGCCTTTCTTTAGTTCCTATTTTAAATTTTTTAGACAGATTGTTTGCTTCTATTACATTTATGCTCATTGTATTTTCTCTACAAAATAACCTTCAAATTTTTTAAATAACATATACCCTATAATCATAAATACGGTAGCAAGACCAAAAACATATATTAATCCGCTGAGTTCCGGAAATTTTCCGTCCAGCAGAATTGTTCTTGTTGACTGTATCACATGTGTCATAGGATTTAACAGAATTATGTTTTTTTGAAAAGGAGATAGCATGTCAAGACTGTAAAATATAGGCGTCAAAAAAAATCCCATACTCATAAGAAGAGACCAAATCCTTCCCATATCAAGGAAGTACACTCCTATTACGGCAAGCAGCATTGAAACTCCCGTAATTAAATACAAAGTTAATGCAAGTATAGGTAGCAGCAAAAACACGTAAACGGAAATAAACCCTTTCATTACCGCGCAGAATCCGATTAACATTAGTAATTCAAGTATGTGTGAAAATAAAACGGCAAGAATCGAAGCGATTACGATGCATTCTTTCGGGAAAGAAATACTTTTTACAAAACTGCTGTATCTTGTTATTGAAGATATTGATGAACTTGTGGCGTTTGAAAAAAAATTCCATTGCACCATACCTATAAGAAGGTATAACGGAAAGTCTTTTATAGTTTTCATCCAGTCTGCAAATATTGTATATAATATAAGGAAAAATATTAACGGATAAAGTAAAGTCCATGCAAAGCCAAGAACAGTGCCTTGATCTCTCATTCTAAAATCAGAAAAAGCCAATTCCCAAATCATCAGCCAGTATTTTTTAAAATTTTTTTTCATTTCTTTAACCGGAATAATATATTCTTTAGATTATAATATTATTGGCTGTCAATTGCAAACTGATAATTGTTAAAAAAAACACCGGCATTTGTCGGTGTTTTTTTAAGTTTGGCGTTTGATTTATCATATCAAATCTTGTATCATATTTAGAAAATTAATGAAATATATATAAAAAGGAGAAGTATGTTATGAGAAGACCATTAATGGCAGGAAATTGGAAAATGCACAAAACTATACCTGAAGCAATTGCAATGGTAAAAGAATTGAAAAGCAAAATAGCCGACGTTAAAGATGTTGACGTTTTGCTTTGCCCTACGTTTACGGCGCTTTATGCATTGGCTAATGAATTAAAAGGTTCAAATATAAAAATAGGCGCGCAAAATCTTTTTTGGGAGCCAAAAGGCGCTTTTACAGGCGAAATAGCCGCAAATATGATAGTTGATGCCGGTTGCTCATATGTTATAATAGGCCATTCTGAAAGAAGACAGTATTTCGGAGAGACTGACGAAACTGTAAATAAAAGAATAAAAGCCGCATTAAATGCAGGTTTATTTCCTATAGTATGCGTAGGTGAAACTTTAAATGAAAGAGAGTCCAATGTTACTTTTAAAGTGATAGAGAAACAAGTTAGAGACGGTATAAAAGAATTGACTGCTGAAGAGTCCGCTAAAATTGTCATAGCTTATGAACCTGTTTGGGCAATAGGCACAGGCAAGACGGCAACGCCTGAACAAGCGCAGGAAGTTCATGAATTTATAAGAAAAGTGTATTCAGAAATGTATGGTTCAGCCGCTGAAGGAACAAGAATCCTCTACGGAGGATCAGTAAAACCTGACAATGTTGCCGAATTAATGAAGAAGGCGGATATAGACGGCGGTTTGGTCGGAGGAGCAAGCTTGGAAGCTTCTTCTTTTGAAAAATTAGTAAAATTAGGCAAATAAGGATTTAAAAATGCAAAATAACAGAGTAGAAAAACCTATTATAACGAATATATCAAATAGACATATTCATTTATCAAAGGATGTTATGGAAGCTCTTTTCGGAAAAGATTACCAACTGACAAAAACTAAGGATTTAATGCAGCCTGGAGAGCATGCCTGCAATGAAACTCTTACATTGGTAGGTCCTAAAAATTCTATAGAAAGAGTAAGAGTTTTAGGCCCTTTAAGAAAAGAGACTCAGGTAGAAGTGTCTGTATCAGATGCAATAAGATTGGGAATTGCAGTTAATATAAGGCTGTCCGGAGATTTGTCAGGTTCTCAGCCTGTTAAATTAGTAGGGCCTAACGGCAGCGTAGATTTAAAAGAAGGTTGTATCGTAGCAAAAAGGCATATACATTTTTCAGCTAAAGATGCAGAATTCTATGGAGTTAAAGATAAGGACGTTTTATCCTTAAAAATAGAAGGAGAAAGGGGTCTTGTTTTTAATAATGTAATAGCGAGAGTAAGCGATAAGATGGTTTTAGAGTGTCATTTGGATATAGAAGAAGCAAATGCCGCAGGCGTTAAAAACGGCACGATGGCAATACTTTTATAATCAAGGTGCAAAAATGAAAATATCATTAGGAACGGACCATGCAGGTTTTTCAATAAAAGATAAAGTTTCTGATTTTTTGAAATCTTTAGGTCACGAAGTTATTGATTACGGGACAAATTCATCCGAAAGTTGCGATTATCCTGATTTTGCCCATAAAGTCGCATCGGATGTCTCCGAAAATAAATCTCAGAAAGGCGTTTTAATTTGCGGAACAGGAATAGGTATGTGTATTGCTGCAAATAAAGTTCCTAATATCAGAGCCGGCGTCTGTTGGAATAAAGAAACAGCTCGGTTAATTTCTTTGCACAATAATGCCAATATTATTTGTGTTGGAGCAAGATTTGCAAGTGTGGAAGAAATTTGCGAAAGACTTCAAATCTTTCTAGAAACAAAGTTTGAAGAAAGGCATATTAACAGAATAAACAAAATTACGGGAATAGAAAAAAAATATTGTAAAAACAGTAAATAAATGAGAAAAATTTTAAATTTAGTTCTTATTGCCGGATTATTTTTATCTTCATGCGCTTCTGTTATACCCGTGTATAAACAGGATTATGATTTTACAAAAATAAAGACAGTTTATGTTGAAGAGTCAGCTTATTCAAACATAGGCGGAACTATTCGCAACGCAGTAATAAAACAGTTAATGACAAAAGGTTTTAGTATCAAAAATTCTGACAGCGGGAATGTTGATGCAGTTTTTTCAGTGTCAGTTTACCAATACCAGCCTTCTAAAACTTATCTTGTAAGAGAAAATAATAATCCTGCGAATGTAGTAGTTTACAATAATGACCCTTTTGAACTCAGCAGTTCAACTCTTTACAGTTCAGGCAGCGCTTTCGGCATTAAAGATACTAAAATGTTTTCAAGCACGTCAAGCGTAGGTCTCT
>JBAYZJ010000110.1:0-4859 GCA_041672565.1 Endomicrobiaceae bacterium | reverse complement strand
TCGGCTCATTTTTTATGAGAAAAATATCGGAGATAGATATTTAATGTATTTGTTATTGGCGTCTTTATGTTTTTTTATGACTGCTGTTATAATAATAGATTATTTGCTTGAGGCTTTTGGCGTTTTTTCTGACAGGATGAAACAGTATAACGTCAAAAAACGCGACAATTATTTCTTGTTATATTTGTTCATTTCTTTTTCAAAACCTTTTGTTCCTGCGCTAAAAAGTATTAAGCTGAGATATTTTGAGGAGTATATAAATAAAGTTGATTCTATACTTAAAACTTTAGATTATCCTTATACTAATATGAACGGATATAATTTTTTTATTTTACAATTTGTTATAATGTCTGCAGGCGTGCTGCTTGTTGTTTTTTTATTGGGTTTTGATATTATAATTATAATGTGCGCCGGAATATTGTTTTTAGTCCTGCCTTATCTTAAAATTTATGAGCAGAACAAAAAGAAGGCGGCTGAAATAACAAGACAGCTTCCTAATATGGCTGATTTGCTGTCGGTAATGATTGTTTCCGGAGTTGATTTTAACAATGCTCTGTTAAAAATATCTTCTATTCTTCAGGGAACGCTGTCGAAAGAGATAAAAATTGTCATTTCAAAAGTTTCATTCGGCATAGACGTAAAATCCGCCATGGATGAAATGGCAGAGAAATATGGTTTGGAACAGCTGAACTTATTTGTGAGGGCGGTTAACTCTTCTCTTGAATCCGGACTTGGAATATCCGATGCTTTGAATAAAATTTCAGAACAGATAAAAATGGAGAATGCTTCAGTTGCAGAGAAAAAAGCCCATGAAGCTCCGGTCAAAATGCTAATGCCTATGACTTTGCTTATTCTGCCTACTATATTTATATTGTTGTTTGCGCCTGTTATCATTTCTTTTGTAAAAACAGGGTCGCTTTTTTAAATTTCACGTTAATAAACTTGACAAAAAAAACTGTCTGTGTTATAATTTAGCACTGTTAGTAATTGAGTGCTAAAAAAGTTGTTAATATAGGTAAAAATTATGAGACAAGTTTCTGAAAGTATTTTAAAAGAAAGGAAATCCAGGGTTTTACATGCTGTTATTCATGAGTATATAAAAACAGGCAAACCCGTAGGTTCAAGCGCTCTTGAAAAGAGTTATAAGTTTAATTTATCGCCTGCTACTTTAAGAAGTCTTATGGCTGAACTTGAGAGAGACGGATATTTGACTCATCCTCATACGTCTGCAGGAAGGATTCCTACAGATGCGGGATACAGAGCTTATGTTGATTCTTTGATAGAGCTTCAGAGACTGGCAGTCGAAGAAGAAGATAGAATTAAAAAAGAGTATGAGAAAAAAACAAAAGAAATTGACAGTTTGCTTTCGCAAACTTCAAAAATATTGTCGGGATTGTCTAACTATACCGGTTTTGTTATGGCTCCTAAAGCAAAACATAACGAGATACGAAATATAGAACTTATACAGATTTCAGGAGAACAGATTTTGGTTGTTTTGCTTACAAAAACGGGGCTTGTAAAGCATAAAATGATAAATATATGTATTGACAGCGAAGATTTATACGAATTAAAACAGTTTTTGAATAACAGGCTTAGAGGATTATCTCTTGAAGATGCCGCAAAAAGAATAATTGTTGAAGTTCAAAAATATCAGTCAAAGCAGCAGGAGATGTTTAAGCTTGCCGGTTATATAGGCAATGTCATAGAGAGCATACAGGATGATATTTATATGAACGGCGCATCTAATGTTTTAGGACTGCCGGATTTTAACGATTTCGAGACGGCGCGGTGTTTAATGAATTTAAATGAACATAAAGACAGGTTAATAGAAATAGTAGGACAGAATTTGGAAGTGCCGAATATAAAAGTGCAGATAGGCGGAGAATGTTCGTCTGAATTAAAAGATTTAAGCGTAATAACGACGTCATATTCGGACGGAAATAAAACGGTGGGAGTTTTGGGAATAATAGGTCCTAAACGAATGGAGTATGAAAAAATGATGGCGTTAGTAAATTCTGTATCAAAGATAGTAAACGGATTTTTATTAAAAATGGGAGAAGATAACGATGACTGATAAAATAAAAGAGGAAAATATAAAAGAAGAGTCTCAGCAGGAAGTTGCAGATATAGCAAGAGAAGAAAAGTTAACGGAACTTGATATTTTAAAGCAGTCAGTGGAAGAAAAACAAAAGCTTGCGGATGAATATTATGACCAGCTTCTAAGATTGAAGGCAGATTTTGAAAATTTCAGAAGAAGAGCCGAAAAGGAAAAACAGGATTTTTTGAACTGGGGAAGGGAAAAAATCCTTTTAAAACAGATAGGCATTTATGATGTGTTTTGTCAGGCTATGCAGAGCGTAAAATCAGGACAAAATCTTGAAAGCATTAAAATCGGCCTTGAAATGATAAGCAGCGAATTTGCAAAAATGCTAAAAGAAGAAGGGGTTGAAAAAATAGACTGTTTGAATAAAAAGTTTGATCCGAGTTTTTGTGAGGCTTTGGATCATTGTGAATCAGAAAAAGAAGACGGCACTATTCTTGAAATTTATCAGCCCGGTTATAAGTTAAACGGTAAATTAATGAGACCGGCCAGAGTAAAAGTCGCAAAAGTAAATAATGAAGCAAAGCAGGAAAAAGAGCAAAAAGAAGAACAGGAAATTGAGTAAAAATAATATAAGAAAACAGGGAGGAGTGTCATGTCAAAAATTATAGGTATAGATTTGGGAACTTCAAATTCGGCTGCGGCAATCATGGAAGGCGGTAAAGTTACTTTGATACCGTCTGCCGAAGGCACGACTTTGGGCGGTAAAGCATTTCCGTCTTATGTCGCTTTTACAAAAGACGGACAGCTTTTAGTCGGAGAACCGGCAAGGAGACAGTCTGTAACAAATCCTGAAGGTACGGTTTCCGCATTTAAAAGAAAGATGGGAGAAGATTTTAAATATAAGATTAACGGTAAAGAATTTACTCCTCAGCAGCTGTCTGGATTTATTTTGCAGAAAATTAAAAAAGATGCGGAAGCTTATTTGGGAACAACCGTAGAAAAAGCGGTTATTACCGTTCCTGCGTATTTTAACGACCATCAAAGACAGGCTACAAAAGATGCCGGCGCAATTGCCGGTTTGGAAGTCGTCAGACTTGTTAACGAGCCTACGGCAGCATCTCTTGCATACGGTATAGATAAAGTCGGCAAAGAACAGAAAATATTGGTGTTTGACCTCGGCGGAGGAACACTTGATGTTACAATAATGGAAATGGGCGCAGAAGGAACTTTTGAAGTGTTGTCTACTTCCGGCGATACAAAGCTCGGCGGAACAGATATGGATAAAGCGGTTATAGATTACATAGCCGATACGTTTAAAAAAGAAAACGGCATAGATTTAAGAAATGATAAAATGGCGATACAGAGACTTCAGGAAGCCGCCGAAAAAGCAAAAATTGAGCTTTCTAATATTCTTGAAACCGATATAAATCTTCCGTTTATTACGGCCGATTCTACAGGTCCTAAACATTTGACGATGAAACTTTCAAGAGCTACTTTGGAAAACTTGGTAAATCCTATTGTTCAGAGATGTAAATCGTCAATAGATCAGGCTCTTAACGATGCAAAGCTTTCAGTATCCGGTTTAACAAAAGTTATTCTTGTCGGCGGTCCTACAAGAATGCCTATAGTCCAGAAATTTGTTGAAGACTGCGTAGGTAAAATTGTGGAAAGAGGAATAGATCCTATGGAATGCGTATGTAACGGAGCCGCTGTTCAGGCAGCCGTTCTTACGGGAGAAGTAAAAGATATTCTTTTGCTTGATGTTACGCCTCTTACTCTCGGACTTGAAACTTTAGGAAATGTAAGAACTCCTATTATTGACAGAAATACTACGGTTCCTGTTAAAAAATCACAGGTTTTTTCAACTGCGCAGGACAATCAGCCGGGCGTAGAAATTCATGTGCTTCAGGGTGAAAGACCGTTGGCTAAGGACAACGTTTCTTTGGGCAGATTTATGCTTGACGGCATTCCTCCTGCTCCAAGAGGAGTTCCTCAGATAGAAGTTACGTTTGATATAGATGCAAGCGGAATTCTTCATGTGTCTGCAAAAGACTTGGGGACAGGTAAAGAGCAGTCTATTAAGATTTCTTCATCGACAAAACTTTCAAAAGATGAAATTGATAAATTCGTAAAAGAAGCGGAACAGTATGCCGATGACGATAAGAAGAGAAAAGAAGAAATAGAAGTTAAGAATGAAGCTGACAATTTAGTTTATGCAACCGAAAAGAGTCTGAAAGAACACGGCGATAAGATTTCACCGGAAGAAAGATTAAGCATTGAGCAGGCTATAAACGATACAAAAGAAGCGATAAAAACAAACGACATAGCCAAAATAAAAGAAGCTAAAGAAAAGCTTTCTACGGCTTCGCATAAATTGGCTGAAGAAGTTTATAAAGCCGCTCAACAACAGCAGCAACAGGCGGCGGGACAGCAGCAGGATGCTCAGCAGCAACAGCAGGCGGAGGAACCGCAGCAGAATAGCAACAACGGAGAGAATGTTGTGGATGCGGAAGTGGTAGACGAAGATAAGAAATAAATATAGCAATAAGTAATAGCGACTGTATAGTTTGGGCTGCACCTTTGTATTTTTAAGTCTCATGTACCGCGTATGCTTTCGTACACCACGACTTGAAAATACTTCGGTTCGCACCAAACTATTCAGTCTTTTAACATAGTAATAATGTGATAATTATGAAATTAATGAGAAACTATTATTTAAATAAATTATTTGCTAAGACAAATCTTAGTTTGATTGAAACAACAGTTAATTTTTTATTAAAAACAGATAAGAATTTCTTTAATAAGAAACATTTAA
>JBAYZJ010000109.1:0-4868 GCA_041672565.1 Endomicrobiaceae bacterium | reverse complement strand
TTTTTATCTGAATATTTCTTTGCTTTCTCAATGCTTGATATTACTTTATTCTGGTCTTTTACGTTAAACTCTTTTTCGTTAAATCTTTTAAGCAGAGGTCTGTACTGCGCATAATCTACGCCCAGTTCTTTGCTTATTTTTGCGAAATCCACTATTTCGTCCACCGTTCTGTCATACGTTAAAAAACCGACGCCTATGGTAGTTTCGCTTTTTTCTTCTTTTTTTGCCTTAACCAACAGTCTTACATTTTCAAGAATTATTTTAAATGTGGAAGAATTCATGCCGTGCGTCAGTTTGTAGGTTTCTTCACTTGCAGCGTCAAGGCTTATCCTTATCCATGTACATGTCTTCACGATTTCTTTTGATATTTCATAACTAAGCAAAATACCGTTTGTTATAAAGCCGACATCCAAACCTATTTTATCTGCGTATTTTACGGCTTCTATCGTATCTTTGTTGCAGAGAGGGTCGCCTCCGCCGGTAAACGTAACAGCTTTGCCGCCGAATGATTTTATCTGATCTAAAATATTTTTTGCATTTTTCAAACTCATGCTTACCTGATGTTCATTCTGTTCAAAGAAACCGAAACAGAAATGACATCTGCAATTACAGACGTTAGTCATATCAAGTTCATAAGTAACGGGTCTGGAAACGCCTTCGCGTTTCCACTCGCTGATTCTGTCTATGTGCTGTAATATTTTTGAAGAAGAAAATTGGTTGACGCTAATCATTATTTTTTAATCTGTTACATTCCGTCAGGAAGCTTTTCCATTATTTCAAGAGAATTCCTTGTCCATTTATCGATTAAAAGTTCTATATTTCTGGTTCTCAAACCGGAATAATTCATATTATTTGAAGAATAACCTTTTCCGCCTATATGGAAAACAAAAACATCCGAAGCTATTACAATATCAAAACCGGCCTGTTTTATTCTCATACAGTAATCATAATCTTCATAACCGCCTGGACCGAACATTTCGTCCAGAACACCGACTTTAAATAAAACTTCTCTCTTAACAAGCATACAAAAACCTATAACTCTCTTTACCGAAATCCAAGAACCTGCATTCTTTAAAAGATTCGCTTTTGCAAATGTCTGTATAACTTCGTCTTCTTCAGCCGTACCGTCAAATACAACAACCTGTCTGCCCGAAGCATGATTTGTCACCGGAGCGACAAGCGCTATTTTTTTGTCGCTTTCCGCAACCTGAAGCATTCTGTCAAGCCATCCGTCGGTGAGTATAACGTCATTATTCAGAAGAAGAACATATTCTCCCTCTGAAATTTCTATACCCTGGTTATTGGCGCATGCAAAACCCAAATTTGATTCATTGTATATAACTTTTACGTTGGAATTTTCAGATTTTAATTTTTCAAGATAAGTTTTAGTATTGTCTTTTGTTGAACCGTTGTCTACAAAAATCAGTTCAAAATTAATATCCGCAGTATGCTTAAATAAAGATTCAACACATATTGAGGTATCTTCAAGCTGGTTATACGTAAGCATAACAATGCTGACTTTATATTTTGCTTTTTCTTTTAATTTCAAACCTCCGGCGGTAACATCAGCCGCCGTTTCAACAACAGAGCCTTCCGGCAATTCTTTTTTCAAAAGAGTTTTATCTTCGGCGGAAGAAACAATAACCGCATCAGCCAAAGCGCAGTTTGAAATTTCCATCAAGCTTGCTTTTTCCAAAAGCTGATAAACAGGGTCATAAATATTTTGTTCGTAAGATTGGTATGCTTTTATATTCGATATCTGAGGGTATATCAAAACCAATTTTGTTTTAAGGCTTAAAGATTTTAAAATTCTTATAAATTTATAATCTCTTGCAAGACCGGCATAAGCGTAAACTGCTGTTTCGAAACTGTTTTCGGAAATATATTTTTTTATCGCTTCCGAAGAACTTTCATCAACGTAAAAAACTTCATACTTATTTAAAATTTTATTTATCAGAGTCTGATCTTCTTGATTAATATTGTCTTTGTAAGTTTTAGGAAGGATTAACAGTTGTTTACTCATATCATCTCCTTAAAGAAAAATCGGGGAGGTGGGAGTTGAACCCACGACCTCCTGCTCCCAAAGCAGGCGCGATAGCCATCTACGCTACTCCCCGACAACAAACTGCGGCAAATACCTATTGTTTTTTATTCTATATATGACGTTGATTATACAACTTTTTGTTTTTTTTTACAAGAAAAATATTATACTATTTTTGCAGCAAATAAACAACTACTGCTTTCTGTATATGCAGTCTGTTTTCAGCCTGGTCAAAAATATTTTTTTCCTGTTTGCTCATTACGCTTTCGGTAATTTCCTCGCCTCTTACAGCGGGAAGACAATGCAAAACTATACAGTTTTTATTAGCTTTTTCCAGTAATTTATCGTTTACCTGATAAGGCATAAACGTCTCATGTCTTTCTTTATATTCGTTTTCTTCACCCATAGAAGTCCACACATCCGTATAAATTACATCGGCGTTTTTGATATCTTCTATATTTTCCGAAACGGATATTTTTGCTTTTGTCCGTTCTGATATGCTTAAGGCCTTATCAAGCAAATCCTTTCTCGGAGCGTACTTTTTAGAACCTAAAAGAAGAAAATTCAGCCCGAGCACAGCCGAAACGGCTATCCATGAATTTGCGACATTATTCGCATCGCCTACAAAAACAATTTTAAGCTTTGATAAATCTTTTACGGATTTAATTTTATATTTTTCGACTATGGTCATCATATCAGCCAAAATCTGGCATGGATGTTCAAAATCCGTAAGCCCGTTTATTACGGGAATACTCGCCGCATTTGCAAACTCTTGGACATATTCATGATGAAAAGCTCTTATAACAACTCCGTCAAGATAACGCGACATAACTTTTGCGGTGTCATAAACAGGCTCGCCTCTTTTTATCTGAAGCTTCTGCGAATCAAGAATAAGAGGGGTTCCTCCTTCCTGAGCCATACCCGTTGCAAAAGAAACCATCGTTCTTGTAGAAGGCTTTTCAAATATAAGTCCGAGAGTTTTTCCCTTAATTTTGCCGGTTGCTTTTTTTGATTTTTTTAACTTTACGGCGTTTTGGATAAGCGTCCATATCTCTTCTGCGGTTAAATCATAAATTGACAATAAATCTTTTTTATTTTTTTTCATAATAATCTCTTTGCTGCTGCTTTTTTCAACGGAAAACATAAAAACAAGAAGCCTGTATTTTTTAACGGACCCCTTGTTTTTATATAAAACATTTTCTGATAAGTTTATATATTACATCTTTTGGTTATGATCTATATAAATACCAGGACCCATCGTCGAAGAAATTGAAATACTCTTTACGTACTGACCTTTAGCTGCAGAAGGTTTTGATTTAATAACGGCTTCAACAAAAGCCGATATATTTTCAGCTATCTTTTCCTGTTCAAAAGAAGCCTTGCCTACCGAACTGTGGATAATTCCGTAAGAATCATTTTTATATTCAACTCTTCCTTTTTTCAAAGCTTTGACAGTTTCTTTAATATCAAATGTTACTGTTCCGGCTTTAGGATTAGGCATTAATCCTTTAGGACCCAATATTTTTGCGACTTTACTTAAATCTTTCATTGAATCAGGAGTTGCAACCAAAACATCAAAATCAAGCCAGCCTTTTGCTATTTCTTCAACAAGTTCAGTTGAACCGAAATTATCTGCGCCGGCGTCTTTTGCTTCCAACTGCTTTTCGCCTTTTGCTATAACCGCGACCTTTCTTGTTTTTCCGATGCCGTTAGGCAGCAAAATGGTTCCTCTGACTATCTGATCGCTTTGTTTAGGATCAATTCCGAGACGAATGTGTATTTCAACTGATTCATCAAATTTTGCTTTTGCAGTCTGCTTTACCAAAGCCGACGCTTCTTTGATTGAATACAATTTGTCAGCATCTACCAACTTTGACATTTCATTTAATCTTTTTGCCATTTTTTCTCCTGTGGTACAAACGCCGTAATTTACAGCTCCCACTTTTTTTATTTTATTTTTTTACTTCTATTCCCATACTTCTTGCAGTTCCTTCTACCATCAACTTTGCGCCTTCCAAATCTATTGCATTCAAATCAGGCATTTTCTGCTTTGCTATTTCTTCAACCTGCGCAGAGGTAATCGAACCGACTTTCGTCTTATTCGGAGTACCTGAAGCTTTTGCTACTCCCGCAGCTTTTTTTACCAATGCAGGAACAGGAGGCATTTTTGTTATAAAAGTAAAAGATCTGTCTTCATAAACCGTAATGACTACAGGCGTAGCCATACCTTGCTCCATTTTTTTTGTTCTTTCGTTAAACTGCTTACAAAAATCCATTATATTAACGCCCTGCTGTCCCAATGCCGGACCTACAGGCGGCGCAGGATTCGCTGCTCCCGCAGGAATCTGTAATTTAATTAATGTTTTAACTTTCTTTGGTGGCATTTTTATATCTCCCTTAACTACAATTAAGTTCGTTTGAGCAAACGACCAATTGTTTTAAACTGCCGGTACCGTAACATACTGCAAACAGTTTTTAAAATTTTATATTTTTTCAACCTGCAAAAAATCAAGTTCTACAGGCGTCGGTCTTCCAAAAATCGTAACCATAACTTTTAACTTGCCTTTTTCCTGATTTATCTCTTCAACTACTCCGATAAAATGCTTGAAAGGTCCTTCCGTTATTCTTACATTTTCTTCTTTTTCAAACAATATCGCCGGTCTCGGCTTTGCTCCGTCAGGATTTACTACGGCATTTATAAGATTTGCAACTTCGTCTTCTGCCATAGGAATAGGCTTTACCCCGCCTAAAAATCCGGTAACGCCGGTCGTATTTCTGACTAACCAGTATGTTTCATTGTTTATTGTCATTTCGATAAAGACATAGC
>JBAYZJ010000108.1:0-4882 GCA_041672565.1 Endomicrobiaceae bacterium | reverse complement strand
GCAGGCTCTTGAAATTTCCCTGTTGAATAAAATAGCCAAAATTCCTCTGTGAAAAATTATGATGAAAGATATTAATATTATTACGGCAATTGTGCTTAGTATAACATCGCTCCATGTAGCAGTTAAAATGTTACCCCACATAAAACCTAAAACTTCGGCTCTGTAATCTTTGAGCATTCCTATAAATAAAAAAGCGATGCCGAGCATAAAAGAAAAAAGCAAACTTATTGATATGTTGTTGTGCAACTTTGTTTTTTCTGCTACAGGATCAATAAATATTGATGAGGCAACGCAGAAAAAGAATCCGCAGAGAACGGGATTTATTCCTAATAATAATCCCGTCATGGCGCCCGCAAAAGCAGCGTGAGACATTGCGACGCCTATAAAAGGGATATTTAATAATAGAATCCATACTCCTATTATACCGCATGATATACCGCCCAAAACAGACATTATCAGGGCTCTGTTAAAAAAAGAATAGTTGAAAAAATCTATAAATTCCATATTTTATAAATTATATAACTCCTGAAAAAGTTTATTGTTGAATATATCTTCTTTTTTGCCAAACTTTATTATTTCTCCGTTTGACATAAATAATATTTTGTTGCAGCTTTCAGGTATTTGCGACAGATTGTGAAGCACTATTAAAATTGTAGTTTGTTTTTTATTATAAATTCCGTCAATTATGTTTAAAATATCTTTCTGCGCTTTGTTATCAAGATTTGACAGCGGTTCATCCATAAGTATCAATTTTGCGTCTTGAGCTAAAACTCTTGCTATGGAAAGTTTTTGAGCTTCTCCGCCGGAAAGTTTTCCGACAGGAGTATTTAATAATTTAAAGATTCCGACGCTTTTTGCCGTATTTTCTATAAATTGTTTGTCATAGTCTGAAAATTGTTTGAATATTCCGTATTTTGATGAAAGACCTATAGAAATGACTTCTTTAACTGATATTGGAAGAAACTGGTCAAAATAATTGCTTTGAGGTATATATCCTATTTTATTTTTTGTTTTATTTGATATTTGTTCATTGAAGATTTCAATTTTTCCTGATGTTTGTTTTATTAATCCGTTTATTATTTTTAAAATTGTAGTTTTCCCTGCGCCATTCGGACCTATAACGGCAACGCAATCACCGCATTCAATTTCCAAATTTATATTTTTTAAAAGATGTCTTGAATTGCCGGTTATTAAGTTTATATTTGATAGAAATACTGCCTTAGCCACTATAAGTCCTTGTCAATTTTTGAAATATTGTCTTTTAATGTGTTTATATAAGACCCTCCGAGAGGGAAGTTGCTGATTACTACATGCTTTAACTTTAGATCTTTACTTAAAACTCTGCCGATATCCGTGCCTACTTGCAAATTATCTATTATAATTTTTGCTTTTTTAACTTTTATTGTTTTTGACAACTTAATCATTTCTGACGGAGGCATATCTTCGGATTTTCCGTATTCAGCTACTACGTCAAATCCAAGCCATTGAAGAAAATCGGAAATTCTGTTGTTGCAGACGGCTTTTATACCGTATCTTTTGCTGTTGTTTCTAGCTATTTCTCCGGCCGTGTGGTTTACTCTGAATATATAGTTCAAAAAATTTTTTTCGTAAAATTTTTTATTATCGGCATCCCACACTATAAACAGATCTTTTATTTCTTCGGCTCCTCTCACATTTATGTAAGGGATCATCAGATTTCCGTCGGTTTCGAATTCTCTGTAAACTATTCCAAGATTTCCTATTTTATATTTTAAACTTTTTACCCAAGGCTGCCACGAATGATAGAGAATAATATTGCTTTTTGCTATTTTTTTCATTAGAACGGGATCAATGTCATTATTACTTGGACACATTGTAGGCTGGATCATAGTTGTAATATCGACTTTATCTTTGCAAATTTCATTTACCAGATTTGCAAGATGCGACGTTGTAACTGTAATTTTAATTTTTTTCTCAGGAAGTCTTGAATCTGCCTGGCAGTCTGCGGCATAAAAAAAGACTGACGTTAAAAGTATTAAAATAAAAAATTTAATTTTCATTAGAAGTATCTCTCTTTACCGGATTATTATTGAATCTGTATTCCACTTCTCCTTCGGCGATAACTCCGAGTTCCGATTTTACTATTCTTTCCATAACCGACGGTTTAGTCTCAAGATAATACAGTCTTTTTTTATATTCTAAATTTGATTGTTGTGAAAGTTCTAAATTTGTCGACAATTTATAGTATTCAAAATATCTTGAGAATATTTTTCTGGCAGTCGGATTAAACAATAAATAGCCGGCAAGAATCGTTAATAATAAGTATATATATACAGAACGTTTTTTTTGACTCATAAATTTTATGCCTTTTATTTAAATTATAAAACCGCCGCCTATAACGCAATTGTTTTTGTCATAAAAGACAGCCGATTGACCCGGAGTAATTGAAGCCTGCTCTTCATCAAAGAGTACTATATTCCCGGACACAAAAGCAGCGGCAGGTTTATGCATTCTCCTTATTTTTACGTCAGCTTTAAAATCTTTAATAATATTATTATAAACAAAAGTAATATTATCAATTTTTGCAATTCTGGAAAAGACGTCTTGTTTTGTCCCTACTACTACGGTATTTGTTGCAATATCCAACCGTAAAACATAAACAGGTTCTGGAGTAGTTATTCCTAATCCGCTTCTTTGTCCTATTGTATAGTAAATTAATCCGTTATGACTTCCGAGTTTTTTGCCGTTTTTGTCAACTATTAACCCCGGATAGACTTTTTTATGAAAATCTTTTATATTATTTTCCAAAAAATCACGATAAGTGGTTTTTATAAAACATATTTCCTGGCTGTCAGGTTTATTTGCAACCGGTAAACCTGATTTATTTGCTATATTCCTTATATCCTGCTTAGTATATTCCCCCAGAGGAAAAAGTATTTTTGACAATTCTTTTTGTGTTAATCTGTAAAGAAAATAAGTTTGATCTTTTGATTTGTCCTTTGGAATTTTCAATTTATATTCGTCAAATTCTTTGTTAATCTGCGCATAATGCCCTGTTGCAAGATAATCATAACCTTTTTCAACAGCATATTGAAGCATTATCCCGAATTTTATTTTTTCATTGCACAATATGCAGGGGTTAGGAGTCTGCGCGTTTAAATAAGAATCTATGAAATTGTTTATAATTTTTTCATAAAAATCTTTTTGCAAATCCAGAACAAAATGGTCTATTTTTAAATGGGCGCATACTTTTTGAGCATCATTTACTGTTTTTAAAGAACTGCAGCTTTTATCTCCGGAATCATATAATTTCAGCGTAAGTCCCGCGACTTCAAATCCTTGCTGCTGAAGAATATATGCACAAACGGAAGAATCAACTCCTCCTGACATTGCTACCAAGATTTTTTTCATATATTATAATACGAAATTATATATTCGTGTTACTCCTTCAAAATAAAAAAAGAAAACAAAACAAAACAATTTTTTATATTATAACAGAATTTTACTAAAATATATATAAGAAAAAACAAATTTAATTATATACAGTTTAAAGAATTTAAAATTATCCGACTTGGGTAATTTTAAATATATCAAGATATTTATTATTAAGCAGATTTTTTATTTGGGCATTTTTGCTTAATGATAAACCGGGGTCTTCGTTAATTATTTCCGCCGCAGTATTTTTTGCGGTTTCTATAAGATGAATATCTTTTATTATGTCTCCTGCTTTAAATTCAGGAAATCCATGCTGCTTTATTCCTGTAAATTCTCCAGGGCCTCTCATCTTTAAATCTTCTGAAGCGATTTTAAAACCATCTGTCGTTTTTGTCATTATCTCAAGCCTTTGCCTTGATGTTTTGCTTTTAGAATCTGATATAAGAAAACAGAATGATTTTTTATTTCCTCTTCCGACTCTTCCTCTCAACTGGTGCAGTGTGGCAAGTCCGTATCTGTCCGCATGTTGTATTATTATTGTTGTTGCGTTCGGAACGTCTATTCCGACTTCTATAACAGTAGTTGATATTAAAATATCAAATTCTTTGTTTTTGAAACTCGTCATTATTTTATTTTTTTCTCCGGGTTTCATTTTACCGTGCAGCAAAGCAACTTTTATATTTTTAAATACTGTTTTTGAAAGCGTTTCTGCTTCTTGAACGGCAGATTTTAATTCAATTTTATCTGATTCGTCAACAAGAGGGAAAACAATATAAACTTGTCCTCCGTCGGATATTTCTTTTACGGCATTTTTGTATGCCAGATTTTCAGATATGCAGAAAGTTTCTACAGGTGTTCTGTTTGGCGGAAGTTCGTCTATTACGCTTATGTCCATTTCTCCGTAAACAGTCATTGCCAATCCTCTTGGAATCGGAGTGGCTGTCATCATAAGAATATCAGGCGTTGATCCTTTTGATAATGCGGCAACTTTTTGCATTACTCCGAATCTGTGTTGTTCGTCTATGACAATAAGGCTGATGTTTTTAAATTTTACACGGTCCTCCATTATGGAGTGAGTTCCTATAATAATATTTGTTTTGCCTTCTGCTATTTCGGTAAGGATTTTTTCTCTTTGTTTTTTTGTTTTTAGAGTTGAAGATGTTACTAACTCAGTTTTAATGTTCAAATTTTGTAATATGTTGGAGAATGTTAAAAAATGTTGTTCTGCAAGTATTTCTGTCGGAACTATAATCGCCGTCTGGTATCCGTTTTCAATTGCCAATAAAATTGCGCTTAAAGCCACTATGGTTTTTCCTGATCCGACATCTCCCATCAGCATTCTGCTCATCATTTTATTACTTATCATATCAGAAAAAATTTCATTGATGGCTTTTTTTTGAGCTTTTGTAAAATCAAAAGGAAGTATATTTTTAAACGGTGTTAACAAGGTTCTTTTTATTTTGTAGTT
>JBAYZJ010000107.1:0-4896 GCA_041672565.1 Endomicrobiaceae bacterium | reverse complement strand
TTTAACCGCATCTTCTGCTTCCTGTCTGTTTTTGCACATTACAACGCCTTTGCCTGCAGCAAGCCCGTCAGCTTTAACAACTATTTTTTTATTATCTTCCAAATTTTTCAAAAAATTACCGGCAGACTTAATATCATCAAAAGAGAAATACTCCGCTGTCAGAACACCATACTTCTTCATAAAATCTTTAGCAAAAGTCTTGCTTGATTCAAGCATTGCACCTTTTTTGGACGGACCGAATATTTTCAAATTTTTACCGTTAAAATAATCGACTATTCCTTTTGCTAAAGGAACCTCAGGCCCGACAACCGTATAATCTATTTTGTTTTGTATTACAAAATATGACAGCGCCGCAAAATCGTTGACATCAATGTTTAAGACTTCAGCCTGCTTAAATATCCCGGCATTACCGATTGTACAGTAAATCTTTTCAACATTCGGACTTTTAGAAAGTTTCCAAATTATAGAGTGTTCTCTTCCGCCGTTACCAATTACAAGAACTTTCATAAAATACCCCGGTTTAGAAAATATATCTGTCAAAAAATTTAACAACAATCAAAAATGTTATAAAAGCAACTATAAACGTTGCAATCATAACATACCAATTTGCCTTAATTATTGATTTTATATTATGCCCGCCGTTTTCTTTCATGGCGTATTGGCATCTGATTTCCTTGCTTAAATCAGCATAATCAACAAATTTAGAACAGAAATCCTGTTCCTTTCTCCATTTGCAGTCAATCATACAAAAAACTTTGCCTTCGCCGTTAACATCGACATTATTGTCGCCTTGGTAAAAACAAGTAATACAACTTTTCATTTCTGTACCGCCTTAAAATTATTTTAAATATTCTATCGCATTTTGAAATATTTTTTTACCCCATCCGTAAATCCCGTCATAACCTTCTCTTGCAGGATGCTGTAAAGAATAAATATATCTTTCAGGATGAGGCATCAACCCGAAGACATTGCCCTGCTTATTACATATACCCGCTATAGCGTTTAAAGAGCCGTTAGGATCCAAAGGATAATTTGCTTCCATTCCGTTTTTATCACAATATCTGAAAACAATCTGTGAATTTTTTTCTATTTGTGCAAGAACTTTTTCACCGGCAACAAACTTGCCTTCACCGTGAGCTACCGGCAATGAAATGACTTCCGGCAAATCTTTAGTCCAAAGACATAACGTATTATTATTTTTTCTTTCAGTCTTCAGATAAACCCATCTGCATTCAAATTTATTTGAATCATTATATGACAACGTTGAAATCTGTTCAAACTCTTCAGGCTGAGGCAAAAGTCCCATTTTTACAAGAACCTGAAAACCGTTACATATACCGATAATAGGTTTTTTGCTTAATGCAAATTCTTTAATATTGTCGCCTAATTTATTTTTTAATTCATTTGACAAAATTTTACCCGAAGCTATATCGTCACCGTAAGAAAATCCGCCGGGTACGGCCAAAATATCGTAAGACAAAATCTTATTTTTATTGCTTATAAGTTCGTTTATATGAACTCTGTCAACGCCGGCTCCGCACAATTCAAACGCAGACTGCAGCTCATAATCGCAGTTTGTTCCCGCAGTTCTTATAATAATTACTTTTAATTTCTTCATGTTTTTTACCATTGTAATGTTTTTTGCCATGCCTTTTGTAAATTTATTATATTTTCTTTTATTGAAATCTTTGATTTTTTAGATACCAAAATTAAATTCTTATCATCGGAAACATATCCGACTTTTGAAAATATATGACCTTTAAATATTTTTTCGAAATTGACGGAATTTTCAGGTTTTACTTCGACAATAAACCTTGTATTCGATTCTGAGAACAAAACCTCAGCCAATGTCATCTTCTTATCGTCAACCTTTATTAAATCCGCATCTATATTAACGCCCTTTTCACCGGCAAAAGCCATCTCGGAAAGAGCTGTAATAAATCCGCCTTCTGAACAGTCGTGACAAGCTTCTACAAAACTGCTCTTAACTGAAAAATGTATTTTCTTCATTAAAGCCTTTGAAATTTTAACATCTAAATCAGGAACAAACCCGCCTTTAATATTTTTGATTTTCGCATAAACGGATCCGCCTAATTCGTTTTTAGTAACGCCTATCAAATAAATATAATTTCCGACATCTTTCAAATTCATAGTAACAGTATATTCAACATTTTCTATTACACCCATAGCTGAAATCAAAAGAGCAGGCGGTATTGAAAAAGTTTTACCTGCAATGGTATATTCATTATACAAACTGTCTTTCCCTGAAATAAAAGGAATATCAAAACCTTTTGACAAATCATAACAAGCCTGACTGGCTCTTACCAAACTGCCTAAAATTTCAGGTTTATTCGGATTTCCCCAGCAGAAATTATCCAATAAAGAAATTTTTTCAGGATCTGCTCCAACACAAACTGCGTTTCTTACAGCCTCCTCAATTGAAGAAGCGGCCATTTTATATGTGTCGATTTTACCATATTCCGGATTAAGTCCGTTTGATAAAACTATTGCTTTTTTTGTATTTTTTACAACAGTATAAGGCCAAATAACAGCCGCATCAGAAGGACCCGAGTTTGTTATTGAGTTCCCCTGTAAAGGCTTAACAACCGTCTGTCCCTGAACTTCATGATCGTATTGTCTTATAATATAATCTCTGGAACATACATTTATATCTGATAAAACATTTTTCATATCTGAAGATAAAACAGACGCAGAAACTTTTACAGGATTTTGTTTCTTAATGTTTTGCTCTTTCCAGACGGCCTGTCTTGTCGGTTTTGGAACTCCGTCATGCAGAAAAGACATTTCCATACATGCAACCTGCCTGCCGTTATATGTTAAAGTCAATTTATTGTCATTTGTAAACTTGCCTATAAAAGTCGCTTCGACATTTTCTTTTTTAAATAAATTCAAAATTTTATTTTTATTCTTTGCAGGAACTGCAAAAACCATTCTTTCCTGAGCCTCTGAAATCCATATTTCCCAAGGATTCAGCCCTTTATATTTTAAAGGAACTTTTTCAAGTTCAACAATAACTCCTGTTTTTTCGCCGAGCTCTCCTACCGCACTTGAAAGTCCGCCGGCTCCGCAATCGGTAACGCCTCTGTATAATTTTAAATCTCTTGCTTTAAGCATTGTATCAAGAACTTTTTTTTCAACGATAGGATTACCAATCTGAACTGCGCTTACATCAGATTCTTTATCAAGTTCAACAGATGAGAAAGTTGCTCCGTGAATTCCGTCTCTGCCGGTTCTGCCTCCGACAACCAAAACCAAATCCCCTGATTTTACTTCTTTATCTGTTTTATTTTTAGGTATTATACCCATCGTTCCGCAATAAACCAACGGATTAGCCATATATCCCTTATCAAAAAAAACAGCTCCGTTAACAGTAGGGATTCCCATTCTGTTGCCGTAATCTCTTACTCCGGAAACAACTCCTTTGGCTATTCTTTTAGGATGATGCATCCCTTCCGGGACTTCAGAAAATTTTGTATCAGGATGTCCGAAGCAGAAAACATCGGTATTAGCCAACGGTTTTGCTCCAAGCCCTACTCCCAGAATATCTCTGATAACCCCTCCTATCCCGGTAGCGGAACCTCCGTACGGTTCCAAAGCAGAAGGATGATTATGTGTTTCCACTTTAAATGCGACGCCGTTCTTTTGGTCAAAATCAATAACGCCGGCATTATCTTTAAAAACAGACAAACACCATTTTTTATTTAATTCAACTGTTGCTTTAAAAATAGTTTCTTTAAGTAAGTTTTTATATTTCTTAATAATTTTCTTTCCGTTTTTTTCTTCGCAATATTCAATATTCCCGGTAAGAGTTTTGTGTTTACAATGTTCACTCCACGTCTGAGCTATAGTTTCAAGTTCTACATCGGTAGGATTTCTTTTGATATTCTTAAAGTACTTTTGAACTTCTTTCATTTCGACAAGAGAAAGAGACAAAACATTCGTTTTGCTGAGTTCTACAAGTTGTTTGTCTTTCAAATTAAGTATTTCTATTATATTCACATTCATTTTATTAAATATTCCTGAATCAAAGTATTTGCAAGTAATCTCGTTGCGATTTTCTTTAATTTGCTTGTATTCAGTTCCCCTTTTAAACGATATTTTTTACCTGTTTTTACTGCAACTTCTTCATTTATACCCAAATCTTTTATGGCTTTGGACACACTCTCGCTTACAGTATCCGTAACGCCGGTTTTAAACCATACTTCTATCGAATTATTTTCTATTTTTTTCTGCTCTAAAGTTTTATATTGTTTTATACAAAAATCTTCGGTTATTTTATCACTTAATAATTCAAAAGCTATTTCTTCAGCCTGTTTAACCGTTATTCCGCCTGAAATTCTGTACACTGCAATATAATCAACTGACTTTACGCCTTTAATTCCTATGCCTTCTATTTCTGATACGGTATGAATTCCATGAGGATCAGAAAATCCTTTTTTCGTTTTAATTTCTATCTCAAATATCATTTAAAAAGACCTGCCCGTTATTTTTTCATAAGCTTCTATGTATTTTGCTTTAGTTTTATTTATTACATCTTCAGGTAATGAAGGAACCGGAGGCTGTTTATCCCATTTGATCTGCTCCAAATAATCTCTTACAAATTGTTTATCCAAACTGTCCTGAGAAACGCCTGCGGCATATTTATTTTCTTCCCAAAATCTTGAAGAATCAGGAGTAAAAATTTCATCTATCAAAATTAATTTTCCGTCATAAATACCGAACTCTAATTTTGTATCGGCAAGTATTATTCCTCTTGAAAGGCAATACTGGCTGACTTTTTTATACAAAGTTATTGAAACTTCACTCAACTGAGCAGCTAAATCATCGCCTATTCTTTTTGCGGTCTCTTCGAAAGAAATATTTTCATCATGTTTT
>JBAYZJ010000106.1:0-4900 GCA_041672565.1 Endomicrobiaceae bacterium | reverse complement strand
ATTTGCCGCATAGATTTGAAAAATTATTAAATATTTTTATTGCAGACGACAAAGTATCAGCCGCAGGAGGATATATCCAAGAAATTGATTACGATACAAAGAAAAAAAAATCAATAAAAAAAGTGCCTATGTCCGAAGAGAATGTGAAAAAATACTCAAGATACAGATCTCCGATAAATCACCCTACGGTAATGTTAAAAAAGTCAGCAGTTTTGGCGGCAGGAGGATATAAGCCGCTGTATCTTATGGAAGATTATTTTCTATGGATAAGAATGATTAACAAAGGATTTAAAATATGCAATATTCCGGAAATTCTCGTAAATATGAGGATTAACGATAATCTATATGCGCGAAGAGGCGGTTATAAATATTTTTTAAGCAATAAAAAGATATATGATACAATGTTAGAATTAAATATGATTAATTATACTTTATATTGCTGCAATTTATTAGTACGCTTTACAACGCAAGTTTTAATGCCGAAATTTTTAAGAAAAAAAATTTTATAATTTATTTTTAAGATAAGATATATTTAAAAAGAGGTTTAAAATAATGAGCAACTGCGTAGAAAATAATTTATATTGCAACGGATGCGGAGCATGTTTCTCAATATGTCCTACTCATGCAATTACAATAGAATTATCCCCTTTTGGTTTCTATAAACCAATATTAGATAAAACAAAATGTATATCATGCGGGAAATGTCTGCAGATTTGCACAAAATTTAAAACAAATTATCCAAAAACAAAAGAATTTACGGAATTTCCTCTGTATGCAGGCTGGAGTTTAGATAAGGGAGCGCAATCTGAAACATCCAGCGGAGGAATAGGTTTTGAAATTGCGAAATGGGCAATAAATAACGATTACAAAGTTTGCGGCGTTATTTATGATTCAGAAAGTAAAAATGTAAAAACGACAATAGCGTCAAATTTAAAAGAAATTGAAGCTTTTAAAGGCTCTAAGTATCTCCAGAGTTATACAGCTGAAACATATAAAACGATTATTGAAAGCAACGATAAATTTGTAGTTTTCGGAACGCCTTGCCAAATTGCCGGACTCCGGATGCTGGCAAAAAAAAATAATTGTGAAGAAAGATTAATTTTAGTCGATTTCTTCTGCCACGGCGTTCCTACATATTTATTATGGAGCAGTTTTTTAAAATGGCTTAACGACAAAAAGAAAATTAATGATATAAAAAATATACAGTTCAGAAATAAAAAATACGGTTGGCATAACCATACTATGAGAATCGATACGGCAAATAAATCATATTATTTAAAAAGAAAAGATAATCCTTTCTATACTCTTTTTTGCAGCAATTTTTTATTGAATAACGCATGTTACCTATGCAATTCAAAGGTATCTTTTTATTTCGCCGATATACGTATAGGTGATTTTTGGGGAAGTCCTTTTGACGACAGAGAAGACGGAGTATCCGTAATTGCCTTATTCAGTCAAAAAGGCAATGCCCTTATAGAAAATCTTAAAAAAGAAAACAAAATAACTGTTATACCTCAAAGCCACCATATTTGTATGAAAAACCAAGTAGCTTTTAATAAATTTTCATTTAATTTATATCAGCAAAAACAATCAATGTTAAATTTATTAAAAGCAGGAAAAGATATAAAATTTGTAGAAAAAGAATATACTAAGACTATTCCTCTTTGGAAAAAAATACTACTTATGATAATTAACGCCATGCCTGATTTGATTATCAGAAAAATCCGTAAAATATACCATTACTATAAGGAAAAATAATGCCAGTCATTAGAATTCTGCAAATCCTCTCAGACATCAACCGTGACAGCGGAACGACAACTTTAGTCGTTAATTGGCATAAAAATATTGACCGTGGAAAAATACAGTTTGACTATTTATATTGTTCTCAAAGCAAAGATTTAAATTTTGAAGAAGAAATAAAAAAATTAGGCGGCAGAGTATATAAACTTCCATATCCTTCGCTGCTGAAACCATGGATATTCATAAAAGCATTAATAGTTTTTTTTAAAAATCATAAATATAAAATATTGCATTCTCATATTACCCAGCTTAATTTTTTTTACTTTCCTGTGGCTAGATTTTACGGAACAAAAAACATCATAGTCCACAGCCACAGCACAATTTATTCTTCAAATCCGTATAAATCTTTTATAAACAGAATAATGTTTTATTGTTCTAAAAAATTTATAAATTACAAAATGGCAATATCAAAAAAAGCAGGTGATTTTTTATTCGGCAAGAAATCGGACTATATCGTTATGCATAACGGAATAGATACAAATGTTTTTTCTTTTGACGAACAAGAAAGAGATACAAAAAGGTCTGAGTTACAAATTAAAGACAAATTTGTCATTGGTCATGTGGGAAGATTTGCAAAAGAAAAAAATCATTTATTTATGATAGATATTCTAAAAGAAATTGGAAAATACAATAAAAATGCCGTACTTATATTATCAGGTAATGGATATCTTGAAAAGCATATACGGCATAAAGCGGAAGAACTGTTTTTAAACGACAAAATACTTTTTACAGGAGTTACCGCTGACATTCAATCTTTATATCAGGCTATGGATGTTTTTTTATTTCCATCATTAAACGAAGGTTTTGGACTTGCCCTTATTGAAGCGCAATGCGCCGGATTGCCGTGTTTTATATCAGACTCAATACCCGCTGAATCAAATATTACAAATACGACTGTTATACCTTTATCCCATGCTCCTGCAAAATGGGCTGAAATCATTGTAAAAGAAACTTTGGATTTTAAAAGAAAAAACGAAAGCGATGCAATAAAACAAAGAGGATTTCATATAACAGATATCGCAAAACAAATACAAAACTTTTATTTAGATACGGAAGAAAAATGTTAAGATACTACATATTTTTATCAGTAATACTTATTCAGTCTTTTTTATTTCGAAGCATTAAACAAACGAAGTCAACAAACTTCATATATCTGGCAATTACATTTATAGAACTTTTATTTATTGCAGGATTCCGCTCAAGATTTGTAGGAGTTGATACAGGACACTACGTAAACACTTTTAACTTAATTAATTTTACAAAATCTTTGCCGGAAATACATATGGAAAAAGGTTTTTTAATATTTACAAAAATAATGACTGCAGTGTCATCTTCCAGCCAAATACTTTTAATAACTTCAAGTTTTATTATATTATCATCCGTATTTTTTCTCATATATAAATATTCTAAAAGATCATGGCTTTCGGTATTAATATATGTTACAGGTCCGTTCTTTTTTCATTTAACCGGCATGAGACAATCTCTTGCCATAGCATTTATTCTATTTTCTTTCCATTTTATTTTAAACAGAAAACTGTTATTTTTTATTCTTACCATCATTTTTGCTTCCGCATTTCATAAATCCGCATTGCTGTTTATGCCTGCATATTTCCTTTTTAACTTCGAGCTAAATAAAAAAAATATCATAATTACTTTATCAATAGCAGTTTCTTCTTTTATTTTTTTCAGTATATTCTCACAAATCTTTTTCTACTTCTTCCCGCAATATCAAGTTTACACAAGCAGCGTTTATTATTCAGGTGAAATAAAAAGTGCAAGTATCTTCAAAACTTTAATTGCCGGAATATATGTTATATTTGGATTTTTAATATGGTTTTACAAAATCATTCCTAACAGAAACGATTTTGAATATAAACAATTTTTTCAAACAAAACTTTTACTCTATTTTTCATTCATAGCTTTTTTACTTCAGTTTATATCTATAAACGCAACTTTGCTCGAACGGGCATCAATTATTTTTTCATCATTTAACATAATTTTATACCCGAATTTGATATCAATGGTAAAAAATAAAAATCTAAAAATATTTTTGATATTGTTTTTAATCTTTTGGGTTATACTTTATTCAAGCGTGATACTGATCTTCAGAAGCGAATGGACGGGGTGCATCCCGTATACATTTATATGGGAAGTGTGATATGAAAAATATTATAAACAGCTTCGTTATTTTTATATTAAATTTAATTACAGATAACAAAAATAAGAATTTTGATTTAAAAAAATCAAAAAATATATTGTTTGTGAGATTCGATAATAAAGTAGGAGATACTGTAGTTGACACTTTTTTTATAAAAGGATTGAGAACTCAGACGCCTGATGCAAAAATTACGGTATTAATCAGAAAACCTTATAATGAACTTTTAGAAGGAAACAAAGATATTGACGAGATAATAGCCTTGCCTAATAAAAAATACATGCAAAAATCATTAAAGATGATTCTAAAGTTAAGAAAAAACAAATATGACACAATCATTGATATTCCTTATAATCTGTCAATGAAAAGAATAATATTTTACAGCATTATCAATCCAAAAGCCATGGTGGCAGTCAATAATTGCAAATATACATTCATAACGCATGCTTTAAAAACAACAGATGTATTTAAATATAACAAACATATATCTGTTCTTTATGCATCAATCGTATCAATGTTCGGAAATAAAAGTTATGAGAAAAAATATTTTTTATTTCCTTCTCAAAAAAACAGCAACGCCGTTAACCTGTTTTTAGAATCAAAAAACATTCAAGGCAAAAAACTTTTATTTTTTAACACAGAAGGATCATGCGCAGAAAGAAGTTTGTCAAATAAGAAAACTATCGATCTTTTGGAATTAATAATTAATAATTTCTACGATTTAAAAATCGTTTTATCCGTATTTACAAAAAATATAGATATACCGGTAAGAAAAGAAATATTCGTATATAAAGCAGATTCTTTAATGAGTCTTGTCGGAATGGTAAAAACTTCAAATTATATACTAACCCCGGATACAGGAATAGTTCATATAGCCGACGCTTTTAACAAGCCTATGGTAACTCTTAATTGGGAAAAGACTCCGTTTATTTTTTTATCTAAAAA
>JBAYZJ010000105.1:0-4903 GCA_041672565.1 Endomicrobiaceae bacterium | reverse complement strand
AAGCGGTATGTTGCTGCTTTCTTTTTCCTGTATTCCAGAACAAGTTGAAGTTTGTCTAGCGCTTGATATACCTGCTATATCTACAAAGCAAATATACGGCACAATAATAAGAGCAAAACAAAAAAGTATAATGTGGGAGCTTGGAATACATTTCACATATATAGACACTCTTGATTCAAAGAAAATTAACAGAATTGCTATTGATTTTACTGATTGTGATAATAAAATAGCTTTAGGAGCGGCGAATGATGTTTGTAAAAAAGAATGCAGCTGTTTTTCTTTGTGCGATAAAAAACAAAAGATAAAACAAAAATGAAAATAAAAATTTTAGATGAAAACACAATCAATAAAATATCTGCAGGAGAAGTTGTAGAAAGACCGTTAAATGTTGTTAAAGAACTGGTTGAAAATGCTTTAGATGCGGGAGCATCTTCAATTTCGGTTGAAATAGAAAAAGCAGGAAAAAAACTTATAAGAGTTTGTGACAACGGCTGCGGTATGGATAAAGAAGATTTACAGCTTTCCGTTAAAAGACACGCTACAAATAAAATTAATAATTTCGATGATTTATCAAATATAATGTCTTTGGGGTTCAGAGGGGAAGCTCTTCCTTCAATAGCTTCAATATCAATGTTTGATATAAAAACGCAGAGGCAGGGAGAAAATTCAGGATGGCAGTTGTCTGTTGAAGGAAATAAAAACTCTGATATTCAGCCATGGGCAGGCTCAGGCGGAACCATTGTTGAGGTAAGAAACCTTTTTTTTAATACTCCGGTAAGAGAAAAATTTTTAAAAACAGATATAACCGAAAAAAGTAAGATTATAAGTTGTATTGACGAAATATCTTTAGTTAAACATCAAGTAAATTTTAAAATAATTTCCGATAATAAAATTATATCCGATTATCAGAAAACGGATTCAAAAATCAGAAGGATAGAAGATGTTTTGGGTAAAAATATGTCTAAAAAATTAAAACATATTTCTTTTTCTCATCCGAAAGCTGGAATAGAGGCTTTCATTACGACTAGAGAAAACTCGCTTGCTCAGAAAAATCTTCAGTATCTTTTTGTAAACGGAAGATGCGTTAATTATCCTAAATGGCTTATTCATTCGGTTTATCAGGCATATAAACAGGCTATTCCCGTAGGAAGGTATCCGGGGGTAATAATGTTTCTTACAACCAATCCTTCAGATATAGATATTAACGTTCATCCTACAAAAAGAGAAATTAAGTTTGTAAAAGAAAATGAGATGTACGAATTATTCTATTCTTTTATAAAGGGATCGGTAGAATCGGATGCTCCGAGCAATATTATAGGTTTGCAAACAGAAGAACAAAAAGAAGAGCCATATATAAATAAAGAATACAAATCAGGCGGATATTCTTTCGGGAAAAAGCCTTATTCACACCCTTACGTTAAAACTGCGAATTCTGCCGGAAATATTACCGTTGAAGATTATAAAAATTTATATGCTGCGCTTAATGAACGGACTTTAGATAATGCCGTAAAACAAACGGAAATGATTTCTATTGATAGTTATAAATTTATAGGACAGATATTTACGACTTATATACTTGTTGAAAAAGATAATACCTTTTATATTATAGACCAGCATGCTGCTCAGGAAAGAGTAAGATATGAGATGTTTGTAAATCAGGTTTCAGCAAAAGCGTTGAATGTGCAGCAGCTTTTAATTCCTGATATGTTTGATCTTCCGGCTTCTAAAACCGTAGTATTAAAAAATCAATTGGAAACTTTTAATAATCTTGGTTTTGCAGTTGAAGAATTCGGGAATAATACTTTCAGGCTTACTTCATACCCTGCGCTTTTGGGAATTCATATAAACTTTATAGAAATAATAAATACGCTTATAGATTTCCTTGCGGATGAAAAAACAAACGATATAGCAGAAATAAATGAAAAAATCATAAGAGCCGCCTGCAGAACAAGCATTAAGGCAGGCGATAAACTTTTGGATAAGCAGGCTATGGAGCTTATGAAAGATTTATTCGCATGTAAAATGCCGTGGACATGCCCTCACGGCAGACCGACAGTTTATACTTTGACTAAAAATGATTTGGAAAAGTTTTTTAAGAGAATATAAAAAATTATATCTTTTTAATTTCTAAAATGGACAATTGTATAAGTTTTTTGGGGGGGAAGAATGGCGAAACAAGAGCCTTTAAAAACTCAAAACAATCAAAATGACATTGACGATCTAGATAAACAGAGAATACTTCAAGAAGCAAAACAATATTCAGAGCAGAAGATGAAAATCCCCAAGTCAAAAAAGATATTAAATTCATATACGATAATTTCACTTATAATCATATTCGTTATTGTCTTTGTTTATTTTTTTGTAATATTTTATAGGAATTTTCTGTTTGCTAA
Organism: Endomicrobiaceae bacterium; assembly: GCA_041672565.1. GTDB lineage: Bacteria > Elusimicrobiota > Endomicrobiia > Endomicrobiales > Endomicrobiaceae > Praeruminimicrobium. Next base: position 2,510 of record JBAYZJ010000105.1, on the reverse strand, counting down.
AATGGGATTTTAACTTCGTGGGTTGTTCCACAATTTGTTTTTTATCATGAGTCTAAAAGATTTTTAAATATTTTTTGCCGGCTCTGAAATTTTTTCGTTTTATTATATTGTAATTAAAATTTGTTGATTTTAGGCAGATAACAGTCTAAGTAATGTTAATTTGTTTGGAATTTAAGCGGCAACCGCTTTTATACCATAAAATTTGTAACTGAAAAGTTAAAGAGAAGGACATGCATTATATTAAGGCAAAGAGTATTTTGTCGGCTAAAAACGGAATGAATTTATACAGAGGCTGCTCGCACGGATGCATATACTGTGATTCCAGAAGCAAATGTTATCATATAGAACATTCTTTTGAAGATATTGAAGTTAAAGAAAATGCCGTTGAATTGCTTGAAAACGCACTTAAGCATAAACGTAAAAAATGCATGATAGGCACCGGTTCTATGACAGATCCTTATATTCCGCTTGAAGAGGAAATAGGAAATCTCAGAAAATCTTTAAATTTAGCATATCAATACGGTTTTGGTTTCACGCTGATAACAAAATCAAATTTAGTTTTAAGAGACATAGATTTGTTCAAGAATATTAATGCAGAAACAAAATGCGTCATACAAATGACTATGACAACTTATGATGAAAATTTATGTAAGAAATTAGAGCCGAATGTCAGTACTACTAAAGAACGTTTTGAAGTGTTAAAGAATATGAGAGATGCAGGCATACCCACTGTTGTTTGGCTGTGTCCGATACTTCCTTTTATAAACGATACAGCTGAGAATATTTCAAAAATTTTGGATTATTGCATCGAAGCAAAAGTTTACGGCGTAATTTGTTTTGGAATGGGGATGACTTTAAGAGAGGGAAACAGAGAATATTTTTATAATCAATTAGATAAGCTGTTTCCCGGTATGAAAGAAAAGTACATAGAATTATACGGCAATAACTATATGCTTAACAGTTCAAATAACAGAGAACTTATGACTCTGTTTCATAAAAAATGTAAGCTGAACGGTATTATTCATGACAATACAAAAATATTTAAATATCTGAATTCATTTGAAATAAAACAATCCGATAATCAGCTGAGCTTATGTTTATAAATAGCTGCAAATAAAAAGAAGAGACAGATTCTTTTTATCTGTCTCTTCTTTATGTGTAAAAAATTAATGATTACCGCATTCGTCTGCATGCTGGTGTTCGTGACAAACGGATCCTGTTGACTTAAGATCTCCTGAAAGATAACTTTTTACAGCCGCTTCGCAATCTCCGCTTGCGCCCAAAATAACTTCAATTCCTTTTTCATCAAAAATATTAATAGCTCCTCCGCCCATACCGCCTGAAATTATAACATTTGCGCCTTTTTCGTGCAAAAAAACAGGTAAAAAACCGGGCTTATGTCCCGGATTTTGAAAAAATTCTTTTCCTGTGATTTGATTGTTATCAATGTTGAAAAGAGTGAAACCTTCACAATGTCCGAAGTGTTGCGTTACCTGCGTTCCTTCACATGCTACGGCAATTTTCATAATAAGTCTCCTTTTTTGTTGTTTTATTTTATAGGATTGCTATCCATAAAATTACGATAAATAAAATCCCATACTTCTTTGACGGCTTTTCCTGCTTTACTTTCAGGGTATTTTGCAATGCTTTGGCATTTGTTTACCGCATGCACGACTGTTTCGTCAAACGGTATTTTACCTGATATTACGATGCCGTTTTCTTCACAGTATTTTTCAATTTTTTTTGTATTGTCTGTATTTATGTCAAATTTATTTATACAAACCAGAGGTTTAATATTGAAATGCAGAGTAGTGTCAATAATTCTTTTCATATCGTGAATGCCTGATATAGTAGGTTCTGTAACTATTATTACCAAATCTGCGCCGCTGATAGAAGCTATTACGGGACAGCCTATTCCCGGAGAACCGTCTATGATAACTGTTTCAGCAGAATCAGGCATATTATTTAAAAGTTGTTTCTTTACGGCAGATACAAGTTTTCCGGAAGCGCCGCTTCCCATTTTTAATTTTGCGGTTGAAAAAACATTTAGACAGCTTTTATATAATATTATATTGCCTGAACTGTAATCTTTCATATTTACCGCTTTGACAGGGCAAAGTTCAACGCAAAGTCCGCATCCTTCGCACTCGTAAATGTTTACACAATTATTTTTTATTGCTCCAAAATGACAGTTTGTTTCGCATATTCCGCATTTTATACATTTATCTGTATCTATTAACGCTTTTCCTAATCCGTAATAATCTTTTGTTTCGGAAATTTTCATTTCAGGGGTAATAAGATGAAGATTAGGGGCGTCAACATCGCAATCTGCAAACGCCCGGCTTTTTGCCAATTCTATAAATGCTGCCGATATTGTCGTTTTTCCTGTTCCGCCTTTGCCGCTGAGAATAAGAATTTGTTTCATTGAATAATCTCCTTTAGAAGATTATTAAAAAATGATTTAAATTTGTCATTTTTTCTTGAGGCAATTAAACCGCGGGCTGTTAAAT
>JBAYZJ010000104.1:0-4922 GCA_041672565.1 Endomicrobiaceae bacterium | reverse complement strand
TGTGATTAGTGATGTTGTAATTAATGAAAGTGCTGATTTCTTCGGACCTAACGAAGATGTAGTAGTTGAATGGACAGTAAGTGATCCTCAAAGAGTGAATGCTTTAACTGTTACTTTAACTATGCCTGGTCAACCTTTACCTTTAGCTACTCATACATTTGAGGCTTATACAGGTCAGGTTACTTATACATTTGAAGATATATTTGCTACATTTAACGCAGCTCAGGTAGCTGGATTTGACGGAAATGTTATCACTGCTACTGTAACCGGTATTACAAATAGATATGTTGCAAATGCAGATCCACTTGCTCCTGATCTTGATGAAGAATATCCACTTACAGAAGATGATGACGATATTACATTAGACAGTGTGCCTCCTGTGATTGCATCAAGCACAGCTTTTGTATATACAGAATCAGAAACACCTAAAACATTAGTATATACGATTACTGATGCAAGTTCCGGTTTTAATGGTAATGATGTAGCGAACTATGAATTAACATTACCTGAAGGTATTACTGCAGATGCAGGTACTTGGATGGATGGTCTTAAATTACTTACATTTACTCTTACTATTGCTGATGATTCAGAAATTCAATATTTTACACCGACTTTAACAGTTAATGATAATGTTGAAAATGAGTCTTCATTGACTACTTATGTAAATGTAAGACCTATTCCTGTAATTTCTAATGTTGATGTAAATACAGGTAATGATGCTAATTATTACGTACCCGGTACTTCTTTAACAGTAATGGGTGAAGTTACTAATCATCAAAGAGTTGATAGAATGGTTATTACTGTAACTGAAGATGCTGAAGATTCAGATTTTGAAGTTGAATATGTAATACCTTACGATAGTAACGACTTTGACGGTAACCTCTTTAGTTATGTATTTGACTGGGGTGTTAATACTCCTGCTGACGGTGCTGAATTAATAGTTACCGTAACCGGTTATACAAAAGGTTATGGAGCTAATGATGATGATACTATTATTGATATTCCTTTAGAGATAACTGAAGGTGAAAATATAGAAGAGATTACAGTTGATACAAAACCTGTAATCGTTAATAATTTTGATTTCTTTAGATTAAATGATGAACCTATTCTTGCTCTTCAAAACAATATGTCAGGATTTGATATATTTGTAGAAGTTGAATCAGTTAATAATATTGATCAGAGTAGTGTTGCTGTGGTTAATCCAAGTAGTGAAATTCAATTTATTAATAATTCAATAAATGATTTTACTGTAGATCCTACCGATAAATATATATTTGGGTTTATTAATTCTGAATTAGAGGACCTGAGTATTGATTTTGAAGAAGAAAGATTTGTTGTTGTTGATTTACAAGTTACAGTTGCAACTATTTATGGTTATACAACAACAGAAGATATTCAAATCGTAGTATTTGAAGAACCTTCACATATTTACTATAGTAAAGAAAATACTCGTGGTGAAAATGATATGCCTGAGCCTTTCTCAGTAACAGGTGAAACACCTGACGGCTGGTTTGCTCCGGAACATCAGTTAATTACTACTTATCAGTTTACCGGTATTGATTTAGCTAATGATGTAAATTATTTACCTGTAACTATTGAAGCTGATTTTGAAAATGTTAATGATGCTGTTCCTAATCAATTTGTTACACCAAGTAAAATAACTTCAGAAGATACAATCGTAACAATTGAAATTATGGGAGCTGAAATTCCTGTAACATTATCAGAATACAATGCAACATGGGTATTGACAGATGATGAAGATACACAAAATGATCAACAATATGCTGATTTTACAATTTACCCGGGTCCAAATGTACAACATTTGTATCATGCTTATAATGATGGAGATCAAGTAGAAATACCTGTCAGATATAATCCTTATTCAATTAATAGTTATATCTTATCTGATATTCATACAGTACAGGTTGACTTAGAAGTTCCTATTTATAATCAGATTTTAGGTTATGCAATTTCAGTAGAATCAAAAGATTTAGATTTAGAAGCAGAAGAAATTTCTTATCAAGCTATTGCTTCTCAAGAACAGTTATATAATAACATTATGCTTCTTTTACCGGTTGATGAAGAAACCGGAGAATTTGCATTTTCAGCTGATGAAGCAATTTACTTGAAAGTATATGCAGAAGATAATAATGGTACCGGCGTTGGCTTAATTGACGCTCCTGTAATACCGGGCTGGACAGTAGAAGCTATTAATTTCTACAGTGATCCGGGTTTTGGTTATGTACAGGAATGGAAAATTACTCCAACTGTTGCAGAACTTGCAAATATTAATCATCTTTATGAGCTTAATGTTGCTTTAGGTGAGATTGAAGATCTTGTTGGCAGAAGAAATTATGCCGGACCACAAAATCACCTTTCAAACAGATATGCAGCTAATGCTCCGACTCTTACTTTCACCTTTACCAGAGGTGATAATGACGGAACAATTTCTAATATCCTTGCTTATGAATTTGACAACCCTGCAAGCACACCTTATGTAAAAGATAATTTAGGAATGATTATTGTACTTGCCAGAGCAGGCAGAGATGATCGTTCAGCTATTAGTGATGTTGTTCCTGCAGCTGTCGCAATTCAACTTGAAGAAGACGGTCCTTGGACAGATTTAGTAAGACTTATCCATAATAATGAAGATGCTGATTATAACTATGTTTGGATGTTAGATAACGGCGTTTATATTGGTGCCGATAAAGCAGATGAAGAAGTTCTTGCATTTAGTTACAGAATCACATATAACTTGATTGACCTTGACGGAGATGTTATTGTTGGTCAAAATCAAGTTTATACATCTGATTTTATTACTTCATTTGACGGTAATGACATTATCGTAGTTGACAGACAAACTCCTGAGTTTGTAAGTATTACAGTTGATAGTGAAGCTAATCTTCCTGAAAACTATAACTATATTATCCCGGGTTATGGCGTGACTATTGATGTTGTCTTTAGTGATGTAACAGGATATTATACAGAAGAAGATATTGATGAGCTTGGCAATGTAATAACCCCTGCTACTAAACCTGTTGTGAAACTTAGCAATATTAATGAATTCTTAGATAACAATAGTTTACAACTTTTTGCTTTAGATGCACCTAATTATATTGTTCCGGAACGCTTTATTACTAATCTTGGAGATGGTCAATGGAGTGTATCTATTGGTACAGATGAAGATGGTGAATATTATTTAAGAGCAAAAGAAGAAGCAGATTTTGCCGGTCAACCACATTCATATGATATGGGTGTAATAGCAGAAGATGCTGTTGGAAATATTCAAACAGATGGTAAATTTGTACAAATCGCAGCTAATGGTCCGATTGTACCGCTTATAACAGGTGCTTCATTTACAACTATTCTTAATGCAGGAAGTCCTGAAGAAGAGGTTTTAGACTATCTTGTAAAAGCATCAGATGATTTATTGGCTGAACAATACTTAAATGTAGATATTTATACACAATATGAAAATAATATTAGTGATGTTGAAATCTTTGGAGCTATCCCTACAGGCTTAGAATTTGCTGATTATGAAATTAATCAAACTGATGAACATAGATTTACAGTATCATTTAGAGTAACAGGTACTCCTGATGTTGAAATCGGTAGCCTTATTGAAGGTTTGCAGGTAAAAGCAATTGGTGAACCTTATGGTTACGGACCTATCTTTACTCATATATGGGATATTGATGCTATTGAAGTTGGCGAAGTTAACTTTAATGCTTCAGCTCCTGTAGTAAAAGGTATTGGTTTTGGTAATGCAGAAGTAAATGCTGTAAATCCTAATAATAATATTAAAATTACTGTAGAAATTGATCATATTGCTGAAGGTCTTGTTACCGGTCTTGATCCAAGATTAGAAGACATTGATGTGAATGATTTTGATTTCGACGGCTGGTTTAATGTATCATCAAATATGATTATTGATACAGAAGAAGAACCATTTAATGCTGTTTATGATGTTGAATTTGAAACAGAATATGGCACAGTATTAAATGAAGAAGAAGAAGAAGTTGAAATAATTACAAATATCAGAGCAACTGTAAGCTTTGCAGTGCCTGCTAATGCTTTAGATAATGAATATGATGCAGAAACAGCAATCTTTACTGTTTCTTATCAAAATATCTATGGCTTAGAAAAAGATATTACTTCTACAGAAATTATTGTTGATCGTGATGAACCTACTGTAAACAGAGTAGTTTTACTTGATCAAAACAATAATATAGTTGAAACCCTTCCTACACTTGTTGAGTCAAGCAGAGAATGGTCAAAAATCAGAGCTTATTTTGATGAAGATGCTTCAGGCGTAAGAGCAAACACAAGCTTAATCAGTTTATTAACTGATGAAGACGCTTATTCTTATGCAGACCTTGCTCCTCAAATGCAAGCTCTTGTTGCTTACAATAATGCAAATGAAACTTATGCAATTACTGTAGTTGGTTATAACCATCCGGATTTTGACGGCGAAGAATACATTGAATTTAATCTTAATGCTATCTATGAAGGTATGACCGCTTATGACCTTTGGGTTGGACCATATACTATTGAAGTAAAAGCAGAAGATATGTTTGGTAACCAATATATTACATACGCAGATGATGATATTGATGAAATAAACCCAATCTGGACTGCTTATGTATTTAACTATGATTTCCAACCTGCTGAAACTCAGATTGAAATCAGAGACGTAGTTAAAGATGATAATGGAAATATCTTACTTCAAACTGCTGATGTAAATGAAGACGGAGACAGAATCATTACCGCAGCCGTTAATCATCCTGACGGAACTATTTCAGGTGTTCATTTCAGACTATATGAACCTATCTTTGATGAAGATGGTGAAATTGAAAATTGGAATGAAATTAATGGATTATTTAACGGTCCAAACCCTGATATGACAGTTCCTTTCCAAATAG
>JBAYZJ010000103.1:0-4948 GCA_041672565.1 Endomicrobiaceae bacterium | reverse complement strand
ATATCTTGGTCTCAAAAAGATGGGATAATCAACTAGAAATTAAAGAAAATAAAAAAATTTGTTTGAATTTTTATGAATTTAAGGTTGTTTCAAAACAAATTGCGTCCGTTGCTTCTGCCGGACAGTTCTGTATGATAAAGCTGGATTCGGTTTACTTAAGAAGACCTTTAAGCATATTTCATATAAACAAAAAAACTTCTGAAATATCATTTCTTTACAAAGTATTGGGTAAAGGTACAGATAAACTTGCTTCTTTACCGAAAGGTACAAAGATTAAAGTTTTGGGACCTTTGGGTAAAGGATATGATTTAAAGCCTGCATTGAGAAAAGATTCCGAACCTGTATTAGTTGCAGGTGGGACGGGAATAGCTTCTGTTTTTTGTCTTGCAAGCAGTTTGAAAAAAACTGGAAAACTTTTTTACGGCGTAAAAACAAAGAAAGAATTGTTATGCGTATCTCTGTTCAAAAAATTAGGCTGGAAAGTTTTTATTTCAACGGAAGACGGTTCCCGAGGCTACAAAGGTTTTATAACAGATCTTCTTTACAAGAAACTTAATAAAAGCAATGTTATTTATACATGCGGACCTGCTCCTATGATGAAAAAAGTAATATCTGTCGCAAAAGAGTTAAATTTGTGCGGATACGCTTCTTTGGAAGAAAAAATGGCTTGCGGCATCGGTAATTGTCAGGGATGTGCCGTCAAAATAGGTGATGAATATAAAATGGTTTGCAAAGACGGTCCGGTATTTCCTATATCGGAAGTTTCACTTTGAGGATATAAAGATTTCAATCGTAAAAATCATATAAATCAAAACGAATTCATAAAACAAAATGGATATATTTGTATATTTATTGTTTTCAATGCTTGTATTTTTTGTGCCGTTGAGTTTTGCAGCCACTGAACCTTGGGCTTTTTTTGTTATGCAGTCAGGCATATATTTTATTTTATTGTACCTGATGATTAGAAAACATTCGTTTTCTTTGACTTTCCCTGCAAAAATAATAAGCTGTCTCTTTATTTTTATTATCGGTTTTGCGTCAATACAATTTTTTAATCCGCGGACGGTAGTACAGTCTATTTCAATAATACCTTTTACTGTATGTCCTTTTTATACTTTAAAAGAAATTGTAAATTTATTTACTTATTTTGCTTTGTTTCTTGTTGTAACGCAGTTGTTTGAAAAAAGTAAAGAAATTAAAAAACTATTGTTCCTCATTATGATTTCCGCATGTGTTGTAGTTCTTATAGCAATTTGTTTTCCTAAAGGGGAATATATAAAACTTTTTCTTAATTCTGGATTTTTAGGAGATTTTGGCCCTTTTGTAAACAGAAACAGTGCCGGTATATTTTTGTCAATGTCTTTTTTTGTTTCTTTGTCGCTTACAATAAATAATTTTTATGAGTATAAAAAATATCTGCTCGAAAATAAAAAGATTGACTTTATAATAAAGCAATCAATGAATATACTGATTAATATGCTGCTTTTTACAGGAATTATTCTTACTCATTCCAGAGGAGCAATGCTCTCAACTTTTATTTCTCTCTTCTGCTTTTGTGTTATGTCAGCCTTCTTTCTGCCGAATACTTTTAAATTAAAAATGAAGTTTATTCTTACGGCAGGTGTTTTGTTTTTAACAGCTTCCTTTTATATTTTCAAAAATGTGAATGCCATTAATACATATGCCGAAAGAAGTTCCGGAGATTTTTCCGAACAGGCCCGTGAAATGTTGTATAAATCCGCATTCGATATATTACGTGACTTTCCTTTAACAGGAGTAGGCGTTTCTGCTTTCCCTGTTGTTGTGAACAAGTATCTGGAAAAACCATTAGAAGCTTATCCTGAGCATTTACATAATGATTGGCTTGAACTGCTTTTAGGTATAGGATACCCTGCAGGAGTTGTCGTTTTTGCCGGAATTCTTTTTTTGGCATTTAGTTTAATATTAAGAATTAAATTTTTAAAGACAAGGGAAAAAATATATTATATAAGCTTATTATCGGCCGTTTTTTCTCTTTTTCTTGGGAGTTTGGTTGATTTTCATCTTCATATACCTGCGAATTCTTTTATATTTTTTGCAGTTTTGGGATTATTGTCAGCATCTTCTTTTTATAAGGATAAGATTTATAACTATTCTCCGGTAATTTATGTGAAAATATTTGCTGTTTCAGCATGCATGCTACTATTGTTTGTTTCCGCCAAAAATACTATTGCATGGAAGTACTTTGTCTTTGGGGAGAATTTATCGGCTAAAGCAAAAATAGCTTATTATGAAAAAGGGCATTCTTTTTCCGATGATCCTAGAAATTTTGAAAAATTGATAATTGCTTATTATAATGCTGATTCAAATGAAGCTTTTTCTGAAGAGGAAAAAAAATATTATAGATATAAAGCTAATACAGCCGCGAAAGAATTTTTAATAAAATATCCTTTTAACAGACAAATGTCTGGAATTTACCTGAATACAAAATCAGGTGAAGATTAATTCTAAATTGCAGTTTTGTTACAATTTTTATAAAATATACAAATTATGAATAGTTTATATTTAAAATTAACGATTCCTGTTATTTTTACAGTTCTGTTTTTTTCATGCGCATCCGTTCCTTCGCATAATAGCGATTTGAATATAAAATTTCAAAACAATGAACAAATAAAAGATCAGGTGTTAAATGACATTTCACAAATACAAAAATCAAATGACTATATCTTGCAGCCGGGTGATTTGCTTGAAATAACAGTTTTTATGGAAGACGGGATGAACAGAATCTTAAGAATCAGCGGAAACGGAACAATAACTTTTCCTTTGGTAGGTAATTTAAAGATAAGCGGTTATTCTGTAGCTCAGGCTGAGGCTATTTTGGTTAGAGAATTAAAACAGTTTATAAGAAATCCTCAGATTTCAATGCTTATAAAAGAATACGGTAATAAAACAGTGTATGTTCTCGGACAGGTAAAAAAACCTTCGGCGATACAAATACCTCCGGAAAAAGCTTTGACAATTTTAGAGGCGATAACTTCCGTCGGCGGTTTTACGGATATAGCTAATACTTCAAAAGTAAAAGTTTTGAGGATGGAAAACGGCAAGCAGAAAAGTATTGAAGTAGATGTAACCCAGATAACGAAACAAGGGAATAAATCTTTAGATATATCTCTTATGCCTGGTGATATAATTTTTGTTCCGCAAAGTATGTTTTAGAGGATGATATGCCAGAAAAGATAACAAATATAAATAATGTAAATGACGAACAAATAGATTTTTCTTATTATTTTTCGGTAATACTTAAACATATTTGGCTGTTGTTAGGCGTAACCTTTATTGGAGTATTTATTGCTGTTTTGCTAAACGTTTTTATTCAGCCTGTTTATAAATCTTCGGTATTAATGATGATTGACAGGGAGGATTCCGGGAAAATAGATACAACCTCTTTTGGCTCGTGGTCAAGTGATGAAGATTATTATATAACCCAATACAGACTTTTGGAATCGCGTTCTTTATTGGAAAAAGTATATAAAGCGATGGATTTAAATAAATATCAGGAATTTAAAAATCCCGGAGGCTGGATAAAACTTAAAAATAATGTAAAAATAATTCCGATAACCAGAAGCCGTTTGTTAAATTTAGAAGTAAGATCTTATGATAAAGATTTAACGGCCAAAATAGCAAATACGATAGCGAAAACTTTTGTTTCCGACAATATAAATAACAGGATATCAATAGCAAAAGATGTTATCAGCGCATTGGAAGCGACGGAGAGAAGTCCTAAACAGCAGGAGCTTCTTAACTCTATGCCGCAGGTTGTTAACAGTGATTTTATAAAAGGGTTAAAAGAACAGGAAATAAATTTATACGGACAATATGTTAAAGCTATTGCAAAATACACTAAGAATCATCCGGATGTAATTTCTCTGCAAAATCAGTTGGACGCCATAAGAGTAAAAATAGAAATTGAGACAAAGCGTCTTGTGCAAAGTATAAAAATAGAGCTTTCAGGACAATTTTCGGGCAATAATATACGTATAATAGATGAGGCGCTTCCTCCTCAAGTTCCTTTTAAACCGAATAAATTTCTTAATTTGGCTGTAGGATTGTCATGCGGTTTTGTTTTTGGCTTATTAATAATTTTCTTTTTGGAGTTTGTAGATAAGAGCATTAAAAGTTCTGATGATTTGCAGGATAAATTAAAACTTGCATTATTAGGTTTTATTCCGATGGACAAAAATAAAAAGATGAAATCAGAATATGATATAATGCTCAGAGAAGGAAATTCCATAATGGCGGAGCAGGTCAGAAATGTGCGTACAATGTTAAATTTTGCTTTATCTGACGACAGAAAATCACCGATACTGATTGCCAGTTCTGTTCAGGGAGAGGGGAAAAGCCATTTGGCTGTCAATTTAGCTGTAGCAATATCGCAAACCGATAAAAGAGTTTTGCTTGTAGACGGCGATTTCCGCCGTTCAAGGCTGCACAAAGCTTTTAAGCTTTCAACAGAAAAAGGATTAAGCAATATTTGGGATGATGATAAGCAAAAGTCGGATTTTGCTTATAATGTTCAGCCTGCTGACGTAAAAAATCTTTTTGTCATGACTTCCGGAACAAGACCTCCAAATCCGTCTGAATTATTAAATACGCCGTTGCTTGAAGCTTTTATAAAATGGGCAGGCTTAAATTATGATTCAGTCATAATTGATTGTCCGGCTGTTTTGCCTGTCAGCGATACTTTGCTGTGGGGAAAATATATTAATAAAGCAATATTTGTTGTAAAATACGGAAAAACAAATTCAAAAATGGCTCAGACTGCTGTTGAAAAAATGCAGAAAGCCGGTATTAAACTGCTCGGCGGTGTTATAACTCAGTATCAGCCTGCAAGTTTGACTTACGGGAAATACGGATATTATAAAAGCTATCATTATTACAGCAGTTATACAAAAAATTAATCACTTTTAGA
>JBAYZJ010000102.1:0-4974 GCA_041672565.1 Endomicrobiaceae bacterium | reverse complement strand
GCGTGCAGAACTTTCTATTTTTAAATAAGCGTCAAGACTGTCATCATATCTTGTCCATACTTTAACATTTTTTAATTCCTGCATGTCTTCTACTGTTTTTTGGGAGAAAGCAAAAACATTTTCAACGCCAAAAGTAAAATTTAATTCTCTGTCAGACAAGTTTTTAATTTTATATAAAACTTCATAACCTTCAGATTTTAAAGGAGTTATTATTTTCTTTAATTCAACAGGCAAATGAAAATTATCGGCCCATACATTCCCTTTTCTGCTTAATTCAAGCCTGCCTGCAATAATTTCAGCTTTATATTCTCCGAGCACGAAATCTCCAAGTTCTTTAAACATAACAGGATAAAAATCTTCATACTTTGTATCATTATGAAAAAAATGGTCAATTAAAGAAGCTTTTCTGTACCAGTCGTATGATAAGTGATTTTCAAGACCGATTTCTTTCACTTTTACGGCATCAGTATGTATAGACGTTAACTCTTTTGAATCAGTTACTTTGTTATTTTCTATTGCTTCCTTAAGTTTTTTATGATAATGTTCATAACGTCTTGTAAGCACATTTGAAAAATTATAATTTTTAGACATTATGTCAAACTCAAAAATCGTTCCTCCGCATGCGGCGTCGACATATATATTTTTATTTTTGTCTTCATATAAAAATTCATCAAGTCCGTCACAGTCAAAATCGACAATATGCCATGCCCCTTTTGTTTTTACTTTTTTGTTATATAAGTTCTCTGCTTTCAAAAGGTACTCGTATACGGCATTTCTCAAATGAGGAAGATATAATCCTCCGAAAACTCCGTGCCAATAAGCGCAGTTGCACTGACCTGCATACAAGAATTGCCGAATTTTATTAGCTTCTTTTCCGCAAGAATTAAAATCCTTTTCTATTTTTTGACTTACGCGAATCATTTTTTTATGCATGTTGTTTGATTCTTCATATTTAGTCAAGAAATTTCTCCAAAAACCGCCTCTTACAAACGGTTTAAGGTCTTCGTTATTTTCATTCTGTTTTACAAGCATATCAAAATTATTTTGGACATCGCTTGGCAAAGTCCACTCAGACATTTCAAAATATGAATTTGTCGGCAAATATATTCTGCCTGAAGGTTTGCTGTTTTTTAAAACATCTTTAAAAGTTACGGTTTCAACAATATCGGAATTTTCTTCAAGAGCCGTCAAAAATTTATCAAGCCAGGCATTTTCATAAACATGTTTATATGTTCCCGGCCACATTCCAAATTTTTCTCCGTCATCCGCCATAACGACAATATTTTCTTTATTATCATGCGCAAGCTGCTTAAAATACTCAATACATACGCTTACATCCTGAAAAGGAATCAGATATCTAAGTCTTTGACTTATCGGAAATATCTTTAAGCTTTTACCCTGATCTTCAGTCAGATAATAACCGTTTAATGCATTTTTATTCAAACCTGACGACAAAAAGTGAACATCATCCAAGACAGTATATTTAATTTCCGAATCAAAAAGACTTTCCACTAAAGAAGGCTCCCAAACACGTTCAGCTACCCAAGCTCCCGCACATTCATAATTTAAAATGTCTTTTATAAACTTAGATAATTGCTTAATTTGCCCTATCCTGTCTTTTGCAGGTATAACCGACAATATCGGTTCGTAATATCCTCCGGACAAAATTTCAAGATTTCCGTTTAAAATGAGCTTCTTTATATTCTTTATATATGAAGGATGTTTTTCAAGAAAAAACTCCCATAACATTCCGCTGCAGTGCATATTCCATTTTATAGTCTTATGTTTAAGCATAACGTCAACAAAAGGTTTATATGCGATATCATACCCTTTCTGAAAAACCCATTCGAAATTCCCTATCGGCTGGTGATTATGTACTCCGAAAATAAATTTAACTTTATTCATTTTTTTATTATTTATTTTATACTTAAATTTTTTGCTTCAATATTAATATCTTCCGTAATATTGTATCTATCGTCCTGAGGCAAAGCCCTTGACTCTAATTCTATACCTTCGGATATCAAATATAAAAAAGATTTAACATCATTTTCATTAACAGACAAATTAGACAACAATTGTTTTTTGCCGTGTGCAAAATGCATCCCTCCGACATTTACGGATTTAAATTTAACTCCGTTATCTATCATTTTGACAACATCCTGCGGATTTGAAAATAAAATCATCAATTTTTCTTCTTCATATACATCATTAGCAATTTCACAACTTGCATCTTTAATATCTTTAATTATTAATTTAACAGTGCTCGGAACAGCCATAGCCAATAAAATTTGCTGCATCTGATCATTCGAGACTTCATCGGAAACAACCAAAATCGCCGTTATATGAACAGTTTTCAGCCAACCTTGAACTATTTGACCGTGAATAAGTCTGTCATCTATTCTTACTATTTCAATAGACACATTAGCACCTCTTCTATTTCTTTAATCTTTCAAGCAGCAAATCTTTTGCGTTTACTATGCTTTTTTTACTGTCTGACAATACTTTATCCGCCAGTTCTTTTACATTTGCAGCCGTCCTGCTTGTAAATAACGCCGATAATAACATAGGCAAATTAACTCCCGTCAAAACTTCTATATTGAATTTCTGACACATAGGAACAGAAGCGTTGCACGGCGTACCGCCTAACATATCCGTCAATATTAAAGTTCCTTTTTCATCATTAATTTCTTCCAATATTTTTGTTATTCTCTCCTGCAGACTGCATAGGTTGTCATCATCTATAGTTTTGTTGATAGAAAATAAATTCTCCTGTTTTCCTGCAATTGTTTCCGCAGTTTTAATAAGTTCTTCAGTAAGACCGCAATGAGACACTATTAAAATTTTTATCATATTACCTTGCCTTTACCAATTGAAAAATTGTTTCTGCCAATTTTGCGAAATCATGGTGAGCATATTGGTTTTTTGACACAAAATTTTTCTTTATTATTTGAATATTATTATAACTTTTTCTATCAATCTGAACAGGCACGGAACATTCTTTTGCATATCGTTTTACAACAGGCACGGCTATTTTGCCGTTATTAACCAAAGCTATATCAAGTACACCTGCGTAAGAATGTTTTTCTATTGCTTTTATATGATCGCTAAGACTAAAACCGGTAGTTTCTCCTACCTGCGTCATAATATTGCATATATATACTTTTAAAGCTTTTGTTTTCTTTAACGCCGCTGTAAAACCGTCAAACAATAAATTGACTATTACAGACGTATATAAAGATCCCGGACCAATAACAACACAATCGGCATTAAGAATTGAAGAAATAACATCTTTGGAAACTTTTGCATTTTTAGGACAAATTTCTACCTGCGAGATAGCACTTTTGCTTTTTGATATTTTACTTTCGCCTTTTACATGCTTTCCGTTTATCAAAGTCGCATTCAATTTAACATTATCCAGTGAAACCGGCAAAACTTTGCCTTTTATAGCCAATACGTCACTCGCGTTTGAAACGGCTTTATCAAAACCTCCTGAAACAGAAGACAAAGCCGTCAAAAACAAATTACCGAAAGAATGATTGTAAAGAGTTCCTTTTTTAGGGAATCTATATTGAAAAAGTTTTGTCATTAAACTTTCTTCTTCCGATAAAGAAACTAAACAGTTTCTTATATCTCCCGGGGGTAAAACTCCAAGTTCGTCCCTTAATCTCCCCGAACTGCCTCCGTCATCAGAAACAGCGACAACAGCGGTTATGTCAAGATCGTAACGTTTTAGTCCTCTTAAAAGTGTAGAAAGACCGGTACCGCCTCCGACAGCAACTATTTTATATCTTTTGTTTTTCATATTAAATACGAGCTATATCCCTGTGATATAACTTCACTTTATACTTATTTCTCATAAAAAATTTTGCCAGTTTTTCAGCGGTGGCGACAGATCTGTGTCTTCCTCCCGTACATCCTATTGCAATAGTAAGCTGGCTTTTCCCTTCTCTGATATAACCCGGCAGCAAAAATTTTAAAAGATCGGAAATTTTAGCAAAAAATCGATTATATTCTTTTTGTTTTTCAATGTATTTCACTACAGCCGAATTTTTACCGGTTTTTGTTTTAAGTCCGCTGACATAATTTGGATTAGGGATAAATCTCACATCAAAAACAATATCGGCTTCATTTGCTATTCCGTACTTAAACCCAAATGACATTATCGATAAAATAAGCTGTTTTTTATCGGATTGAAGACCTATTAAATTCCCAAGAGTATTTTTTAACTCTCCTATAGTCATGTTTGTAGTGTCTATTTCCTGATCAGCAACATCTTTAACAACTTTCATCATCCGCCTTTCTTCAAAAAGGCCGTCTTTGACAAGCACTCCGAGAGGATGTTTTCTTCTTGTTTCAGAATACCTTTTCAATATTGCGGTATCATCAGCATTTATAAAAAAAACTTTATTTCCTATTTTTTCTTTTTTAAGTTTTCCCAAAATTTCTGATATTTTCTTTATATTTTCGCCTGCTCTTATATCAATGCTGAGAGCAACATTCTTATATTTTTCTCTGTCTTTTTTACATAAATCAATAAAGTCTGATACAAATTCCAACGGCATATTATCTATACACGTAAAACCAAAATCTTCTAAAATATTTAAGACTTGGCTTTTACCTGCACCGGAAATTCCTGAAATAATTAAAAAATTACTTTTCATTTTTATTTTCGTTCATTTCAGCTATTATTTTATTATTCAGTTCAACCGCAGAAAAATAACCTTTATTTTTTAATCTTTGATTTAAGCTTGCCGTTTCGACTATAATAGCAAGATTTCTTCCAGGACCTACGGGAATTGTTAATTCCGGAACGTTAACGCCTAAAATATCGGTATAATATTCGTCAATTCCAAGACGCTCGTATCTTTTTGCATCATTCCACTCTACCAGATTAATAACCAATTCAATTTTTGATTCATCTAAAATATTTGCGATTCCAAACATATTTTTTATATCTATTATGCCTATTCCCCT
>JBAYZJ010000101.1:0-5037 GCA_041672565.1 Endomicrobiaceae bacterium | reverse complement strand
TGAAAGGTTTAACGCAGAATCATCAGGAAGACTGCTTAAAAAATCAACCAGTCTTTCCGTATCTTTAAGATTATCGGTATATTCCAACAATTTTTTATAAACGCTGTAAGTCATCCTGCCTTTTAAACTGCTCACAAACTTAGCAAGTTCATCATTTATAATATCTATATTTAAATCCTGATATTCTTTTGACAATCCTAAAAACATTGATATGTTAGGGTAATCTTCCGTTTTTATTGCGGTGATATTATTATAATCCTGAGGATTGAGATTAATTTTATTGACATATTTGAAAAGAAAAACGTAGAATTTAACGCTTTCCGTTTCCCCGTTTAAATAAGAATCTATGTGTTTCGTAAACCTTTTATTTCTGCCGTTCACGTATTGTGAGTTTAAAATTTTGAGTTCTTTTTTGATCTCTGATAAAGATTCTTTATATTTTGACTGATTTTGAATTACGGTTGACAATCTTTTTAAATTTTCATTATGAAGATCCGGGCTGTCTAATCCTTTCAGCAAATTATGCCTGCCGTTTTTAACGGCAAAATATTCCGCCGCCGACAAATATCCTTCTTCCAACAACTCTTCCATTATTTTATCTTTAAAATCATCGTCGTTTATTTGATCAAGCCATCCTGTGTCTATATCTCCGTATCCGCCCTCAACATAAATTGATTCCAAAGGGAATTTATTGTTTATTTCTTTTATTATCCTGCTTATATTCAGCTGGGTCTGTTTATGACAATGCAAATCCTGTATATTTATAACAGTTATATCGCTTGACGAATCATTTATATTAGTTATTTTCCCCAAATTTGGCTGGACAACGCTCATTTTGTCAAAAATATCATTACTGCTGTAAACGGGTTTAGCCGATACTTGTCCGTATATCCCCGGAGACATTACCGTCAATATAAAACATGACAGCGTTGTAATTGTTATTATTTTTTGAAGTCTTAAAAATTTTGACGCTTTTGCCATATTTAAATTCTAACACACAGTTTCCTTTTTGTCATCAAAAAAATTTGTGAATTTTATATGCTCCGAAACAGATTAGATACTCAGATAATTTATTGATTTTTAATTACTGATTTATTAGTATATCTCATTATTATAATCTTTAAGCCTGCGAAAACGGCTGAGTTATATTATAAAGGAGAAATAAAAATGAAAAAAAGTTTGATTTTGAGTTTATCGGCAGTTATTTTTTGTTCTTTTGCCGTTTATGCGGCAGAAACGGGACCGGCAGAAACAGTCAAAACAAAAACGCAGCAAACTTCCGCCGCGGTTCAAAAAAAAGCAAACACGGCAAACAATATAGCAACCGCTTCAGGAAATAAAAAAATAAAAGCGAAAACGGTAAAAGTTTCCAAAAAAATTAAAGTTAAAACAGCCGCTGCAGAAACTAAAATCAACGAAGGCATAAAAAAAGCCGGGGCCGTCAAAAACAGCGGAGTAGCAGTATCAACATCGGCTATCGCAGTACAGACAATAGCCGCCCCTGCTAAGAATACGGCAAAATAGATATTTAATCAAGCAATTGAAAGATAAAGCCTCTGTATTGCAATAAATATACAGAGGTTTTATTTTAAACAAAATCTTTGTCAGTTGCTTATCTTTTTTGTAGAATATAAAGATTAAATTTATTGTTTTCGCTTAAAAAGGATACTAAAATGTGTTTAAATTTTCTGCAGATGATTTTACTTTCAATTCTGATTCTTCTTGTTTTAATTTTACCGATCACAACAAAAAAAATAGAAGAAAATCTTGAATTTTTTTTATTTCTTTGCGGAATTTTCGCCGTAACCGTATCAAAAGCGTGGTCCGTTGCTTTGGCTGAGGAAGCCGTTACCGCGCCAGTAAAAATAGCGGCTGCCGTTCTTATAGCAGGTTTTTTATTTAAAATTTTTCATTCACATTTCCAGTTTATTATGAAAAAAACGGTTAAACTTTTCGGATTTAAATTAAGTATTTTTTTAACAATACTTATTCTGGGAGTATTTTCGAGCATAATAACGGCTATAATTTCAGCTTTAATTTTATCACAAATAGCGGTAGCTATACCGATGACAAGGAAAGAGCGCATAAGATTTGTAGTTTTAAGCTGTTATGCAATAGGCATGGGAGCAGTTTTAACATCCATAGGAGAACCTTTGGGAACAATTGTGCTTTCAAAATTAAGCGGTGCTCCTCATTACGCAAATTTTGCATTTTTAATAAAACATTTCGGAATATATATTTTTACCGGCGTTCTGTTTTCGGCTTTATGGGCTGTTTTTGCAAAACACAGAAATAAACATGAAGATTTAAAAGCGGAAAAAGAATCCGAAGAAGATAACTGCAGCAACAAAGAAGTTGTCATAAGGGCGGCAAAAGTATATTTATTCGTCATGGCGCTGGTTTTACTCGGGGACGGATTGAAACCTCTTGCCTATAAAACAATTGCGCATATGCATTACGTTATTTTGTACTGGGTTAACACAATCTCGGCAATTTTAGACAACGCAACTCTTGCAGCCATAGAAATAACTCCCGACATCAGCATTAAAACTTTAAAATTCCTTCTTATGGGGCTTATCGTTTCCGGAGGAATGCTGATTCCGGGCAACATACCGAACATTATATGCGCTTCAAAGCTTAAAATCAAAAGCAAGGAATGGGCAAAAACAGCTTTGCCTTTCGGATTTTTATTGATGTCGGTTTATTTTATATTTTTATTAATTTTTGCATAAAAGGAGGTTGTCTTGCCAAAAAAATTATTAAAATTCTTTTTACCGGCGCTAATTTGTTCCATAATATTTATTTATTCTTATAAATCGGAAAGTTATGCAGATGAAATTTCAGAAAAAAACATACATATAAACACTTTAACTGATTTCGGAAAAGTTCTTGTAGTATATTATTCTTTAAGCGGCAATACGAAGAATATAGCAAATAAAATAAAAGAAAGAACAAATGCAGATATATATGAAATTAAAACTGTTAACAAATATCCTCCTCTGCCGTTTCTTTATATAACGGCTAAAAGTCAAATGAATCCAAAAAATTATCCCAAACTGCAAGACAAACTTCCCGATTTCTCACAGTATGACATGGTATTTATAGGTTCTCCAGTTTGGTGGTACACAATCGCATCGCCTGTTCTTTCTTTTTTATCCCAAGCCGATTTTCAAGGAAAATCCGTTGTTCCTTTTGCTACTCACGGCGGCAAATACGGTTCTTTTTTTGAAGATTTCGCTAAAAAAGCAAAAAATGCAAATGTAATTGACGGGAAAGACTTTAAAAAAGTAAACAAAGAAAAAGAAGACAGTTTAAACGATAAAATAACAAACTGGCTGAAAAATCTGTCATCCGAACTTTGATAAAAACCGGGCTTTAGACAATTTTAACAGTTCAAAAACATTTAACATAAAATAAACGGTAGAATATATGGAACAATTTTTAAGAACGGAACTTCTTTTAGGCAAAGAAAAAATCGAAAAAATTTTTAAATCAAAAATAACAATAATAGGACTTGGCGCAGTAGGAAGTTTTTGTACGGAAGCTCTTGCAAGAATAGGTGCGGGAAATTTAAACCTGGTTGACTTTGACAAGGTTCAAGTTACAAACATAAACAGACAATTGTACGCTTTGCATTCAACCGTAGGAAAAAGCAAAGCTCTGCTTGCAAAAGAAAGGGTTTTGGACATAAATCCTAAATGCAGCGTTGAAACGCTTGAAATCTTTGCAAATACTGGCACTTTTGAACAAATTTTTAAAAATAATCCGGATTTGGCAATAGACGCCATTGATTCTTACAATCCTAAATTAAGGCTTATCGAATACTGCTGTAAAAACAATATTAAAATCATATCCTCTATGGGCGCAGCGTTAAAAACAGACCCATTTGCCGTAAAATACGCCGATTTATTCGATACCCACCACTGTAAACTCGCAGAACGATTAAGAGGAGATTTAAGAAAACTCGGTATTTCAAAAGGCGTACCGTGCGTTTTTTCCGAACAATCCCCGCAGATAAAGCCGATACCTCTTTCCGAAGAAGAAAATAAAAATTTCGGAAAAAACGGAGGTCCGAAAATACTCGGGAGCTCGCCTGTTATAACAGGAATATTCGGACTCCTTCTTGCAAATAAAGCCGTTGAATTAATTTCAAGCAAAAACAGCCGATAAATTTTTTCATTTTTTCAGTTTAACAAAGCATTTGATTTCTTCTCAAAATTTAGTAATATTGCTTAAGCTGTTTAAAACTATTGAAAAAAACTTTTTTTTGATATAATAGCATAAGTTATTCTATTACGGCTAAGAGGACGATAATGAAGTACTCAATAGTAAAAAACGTATTATGGCAGGAAACCGACGGCGAAATTGTCATAGTCGCGCCTAAACAGGACCCTGCATATTTAAACGAATCAGGAAGCGATGTATGGAAACTGATTGACAAAGGATTTGAGACGGAAAAAATAATAGAAATTTTGGCAAAAGAATATAAAGAAGATTCTTGCTTAATTGAAAAAGACGTAACAGCAATAATTAAAGAATTGTTAAATAATAAATATATAAAAGTTATGAAGTAATTTTATTCTAGGAGATGTTTAAATGAGATTTACTAATGCAGTACTTGTTGCAGTTTGTTGTTTTGTTTTTCTTTCGGGATGCGTGCAAAAAGAAGATATTATCGCACAGGTAGGCGGTGAAAAAATAACAACCGAAAACTTTTCGGAAAGATTAATGGCTACGCCTCCCGCATATCAGGCATATATAAATACAGAGCCGGGAAGGAAACAATTTGCTGATTTACTGATCAGAGAAAAATTAATATTGGAATCGGCGAAACAGGCTGGAGTCGCAAAAAGAGAAGATTACAAGAAAGCCGTTGCAAATTTTAAAGAAGAACAGAAAAAACAGATGAAAGAATATGAAGAAGGCATAATGATGGAAATGTATATAAAAGAAATACAAAAAAATTCCATTACCGCAAGCGACAGTGAAATAGAAAAATATTACGAAGATAATAAAGACGATTTCGAAAATCCGGTT
>JBAYZJ010000100.1:0-5123 GCA_041672565.1 Endomicrobiaceae bacterium | reverse complement strand
GAGTCTGATTCAAGTTTTGCTTCAACGCTTTCGTCTGTTAAAGAATCGTTTATAAGACAAGTAGTTTCATTTATCATTTCAATACTGCCGGAAATAAATTTATTTTCCGATACGAGTTTTTTTTGTTTTTCGTTTGTTACAAAAATGTGTATGGAAATATTTTTTTGCTTTGCCTGAGCCGTCATGAAATTTAACTGTTCAAGTCCTAAATCTTCAATTAATTGTAAATATGCGTCATAATCCAATATCAATTGACAGCTTATATTTTTTTGCAGATCAATAATGTTTTGAAAATCTTTTATTCTGTCTGATTTTTCTCTGTCGTTTATTTGGAAATCGTCCATATATCTGAAAATGCTTTCTCTTACCGCAAATCCGTATCTTGTTGTTACATCATTGTAATCGAGGAGAATTTTCTGCTGGCTGTAAATATCCGAGTTTGTATATATTGTTACTAAATTTTCGTTTTGTGAAACTTTTTCGTTACCGCTTTGAATTATTTGGACCGGAACAAAATCTGTTTTATCTTTGTTTAAATTTATTGTGTTTATTTGATTAATATGATCAATAACTTTTCGGCGAATATCAATATTGTCTTTTACCGTATTAACAACATCTGTAAAACTTGTATTTTCGGCATACAGATAAAGAATGTTTTTAAAAATGCTTATATATATTTCATTATCGTTTACTTTTAATCCCAGCGGGTTAAAACCAAGATTTTCAGCCGTTTTGGAATCAAGACTGTCTTTAATAATAAATATATTTTCGTATAATACCGCTTTCCCATGTGTTGTTTGTCCGAAATTTTCAAACAAAGCGTTTATGTCGTTTATTTCATTAATTGAAACAGCTCTGTAAATGATGCCGATTTTTCTGAATATTCCGTCATTTTGTTTGGAAAACATATCTAATACCGATTTAAAAAATGAAACAAGTGAATTATAAAGTTCCGCCGGCGTTTTAGTGTTCTTCATCTTATTTGATGCTTTAACGATTTGTATGCCTGCGTTTATGTCATCCGGAGATATAACAGGATTTGTTTTAATTTCTTTATTGACGGAATCATAAATTTTATCGCTGTGAACATATATCCCGGTTTCTTTAAGTACGTTTCTTGCTACTGCATCCTGTTCCCATTGAGGAGTAGGGTTATTCAGCTGGCAGATAAGGTCAAAACCTCCTTTTTCTTTCTGCCATGCTATCCAATTATCCAAATCAACATCGTCAACATGATCAAGAATGACATATTCAATATTAAAACCGTTTGTGTTTACCGTTATCTTTTCTCCGGTTCCGTCAACGGTATCTTCTCCCGTAAATTCTGATGCTATTTTTGCCGTAAGCTTATTGTTATCTGTTCCTACAAAATCAAATTTCCATTCCGATATGTTTTCTCCCATGCTTTCAAGGGATTTCCTTATCAGCCAGATAAATGTTCGCAATTCTTCTCCGGTTGAAGAACCGCATGACCAAAATCTGAAAGTTCTGTCATTGTTTGCTATTTTTGTTTTCAGCATTTCCAAAATAAATCCGTATTGAAGAAATCCGTTTTCATCTTTGGAATATTCAAACAAAGGATTTAATATTTTTCTGCGTACGTCTTTTTTTAAAAATTTTGTGTAATAGTGTACGTTTTGTTTAAGATCGGTTTTTATGTAGTCCGTGATAAGTCCTTTAATTCTGATATAAGCTTCTTCTTTAGAGCTTGTATTCGGAATAAAAACAATTTCAGGTTTTTTAAACAGCCCGTGCTTATATGAGGCAAATACCCCGTTATCCGTTTTGACAAATATTATGCGTTTAAAATTTTTAAAACTGTATTGGTGTTCTTTTTTAAACAGTTGCTCCGCGTATGATAAATTTGCATCGTTAATTTTTGCTGACGCGTTATATAATTTATGTATTTTTGCCGCTGCAAATTGTCCTGATATGAACAATCCGAAAACGGTAAGCGCCGGAATCGCCGGAGCCGCCGAAACGGCGGAAAAAAGAATCAAGGCCGATACAGCGGGGAATATTGATGCCGAAGTAAACAATGTTCCCGCGCCGAATAATTTTTTCTTTAAAATTTTATTTGCCGTTGAATGTGCGGCGGAAAAAATTAATCCTTTAAACGCCGAATATGCGGCAGACGCCAAGATTACCAGCGGGAATATTCCTGTAATCAATCCGTAAGATACGGCTCCTATAGCCGCTGTTGAAAGTATTGCGTCAAGCATTATTGTAACGACAGGATATTTCCCTTCTCCTATTTGTTTATTGAAAAGTTTTTTTAGCTCAAAAGGGTCGGTTCCTGTTTTTCCCGCCAGACTTTTTATGCCTGTTCTTTTAATAACGGCTGATATTGCCGCGGAAAAAGGCAGATTATAAATCCATTCCCACAAATGCGCGGCCTGATAAAAGTCAGGCCCGAGTATTGAAGCTTCTCCTTCTTGCGTTGTTTCGCCGAATAAATCATTTACTATTTCTTCGACTCTTTTTTCTTTATCTGACGAGATTAAAGAACCTTCCGAAATTTCTTTATCCGCCTGCTTGCCTGCAAACGCCGTCAGAATATCTTTTAACGTAGTTTGGATATCAGAGTCGTCCATATTTACGGATAAATATTCAAGAATGGATTCCTGTAAAAGATTTAATGAATTTATTCCGCAGACGTCTTTTACCTGCATCATTACTATAAATGCAATATCATATTCGTCAGTGTCATCCGTGATATCTTTTATATTTTGATCTACGGTAATTTGTGAAGATAATCCGAATTCGCTTATAATATTTTCTTCTCCAAGATAAGCGTATAATTCGGCTGTTTTTGAAGCTATGGTTTCAAGCGACCATCCTAAAATATTAAGGTATTGTATATGCGACATTTCATGAGCGGCGACAAATATCGGCGCTACCATATTTGTATCGCTTTGAAAAGCGTATAATAAGCCGGCATTTGAAACTTTTGAAGCGCTGGCTTTTACTATTTCAGCGTTTTCAAATATATATTGAAAATTTTCTTTCATAAGACGGGTATCATAATTACCGTTTATAAGGAATTCGGACATTCCGCATATCACCTGCCATTCATATCTGTTTTGCACGTCAATAAAAGAAATATCTTTAGTTTTACCGTCTTTGTCTTTTGTATATATGAAATAATTTTCTTTTAAATATTTGATGATATCGTCTTTTGTAAACAAAGATGAAAAATTGTTTGAGTTATATGAATAATCGTCTTTCGAAGTTAAAAGCATATAAGCATAAAAGCGGTATTTTATATCGGCATTGTCATTGACCGTTTCAATCAGTTGTTCATTGTTATATTGGTTTGCCGCAATTTTAAGAAATTCTTTTTCCTGTTCATCATAAACGGAATTGAATTCTTTTTTAAGAGTTTTTTCGTCATTTATCGTGTCAATATTTGAAGCGGTAATATCATCTATTTTATTTAATACATATCTGTAAACATCAATATAATAGGAATCATCCATAGCAGCCATTAAAGTACTGCCGTCAGAAGTAATATCTTTTCTTATTTGAAATAAACTCATATAGAAAGATTCTTCAGAATCTGTCTTTATTGTCTGTTGAATATATTTCTGCAGATTCTTTGTTTTTTCGATGTCCTGTTCCGTTAATTTTCCGCTTGTCAGCCATGTGTTTATTATAGTATCAAAACTTTCAGCCTGGCTTATTCTTAAATCCTGCTGCATTTGCGTAATTTCAATATTGCTTTTTTGTATTGTCTGAATGGCATTGTAACCGTAAATGCCGGCTGTTAAAATAATAATAATCGCGGCGGCGGTAATAATTATTTTTTGAAGCTTTGATTTTCCTTTTTGCGCAAAAGGAATAATATTGGAAGGGCTTTCTTCTTCGGCAATCGAATAGATCTGGTCTTTATTCCATTTTGAATGCGAAATTACGTTTGTAATTTTTGCGGCGAGCGAAGCTATGCGCCGGCTGTTTGTTTTTGCATAAAATTTATTATATATATGTGACATTGAATCTATTACGGAATATAAGCCCTGCCTTAAATTTTCCTGCTCTTCTTTTGATTCCTCGTCTTCATAGCGGAATTCTATATGCTGTTTTAAAAAAAGTTCCGGAAGCAGCGAAGAATCCATCGGGATATTGATTTTTGCGGTATTATCAAAAATTTTGTTTATCATAGGAGCTTCCGCAAAAGGAGCTATTGCTATATGGTAAACAAGAAGCATATAATCACGCACTTTGTCGTTTTTAATTTTTGTTATTCTGTCAAGAAGAGGAGTGCTTATTGTAAGCAAATGAGGTCCGTGTCCATTGAGCTTTTGTATTTTTTTTGTGAAAGCTTCAGCAGATTCCGCATCAATCTGTGAAATGTTTAAATCATGGGATACGTCAAAAGTGTTTCCGGTTGAGGAGTAAATATATTTGAGAAGCGAAACGGTATATGCCGTTTGTATCTTTGTTAAATTACTTTTAAGCAGATTCCTCAGGCTTTGTTCCAAAGGTATAATGAATTCATCGGTATCTTTTAATCTTGAATTTATTATTTTGATAAAGTCAGGCAGCAGTTCCATATCGAATTTTTCAAAATCTTTTGTCGCCGCAATCTGTTCCGTAAGCATATCTTTTAATTCTTCATACAGCTTTGGCAGTTTGTCATTTTCTTTTAGAATTAGTTTGCGGTTTAATTCTTCTTCCTCTTCAAGTTGTTTTTTGATTTTGTCAGAAAGTTTTGTATAGAAAAAATCCTGTATAAAAGAAGGCAGTCTTGATATCACGGCAATATCTATGCCGTCAATTTGGTCAACTTTGAATTTTTCTATATTTCTGAGTTTGTAACTGAGACCGTTTGCAAAACTCAAAGACGGATTTTTTTCAAACAACTCATTTATAAAGGAATTATTTTGTAAAGGAGCAGGTTTTGATATTTCTTCATTTCCTGTTATATTTTCGATTTTTCCGTTTATGTTTTTAAGAATTATTTTTTTCCCGTTTACCTCTATAACGGTACTGTCATCCGAATAAATCACTGATACCGGTTCGTTTACGACTGTTTTCATTTCAGCCACAACTTTATTAATTATTTCTTGAGAATATGTTCCGCCGAGAAGACTAATTCCAGCGATTATAAGATTATTAAACTG
>JBAYZJ010000099.1:0-5159 GCA_041672565.1 Endomicrobiaceae bacterium | reverse complement strand
GAACAATTGGTTCTTTTTTGCTATGTCCGATATTTTGTTTAAAGTTTGTTCAATCTGTTTTTTTGACGGATTAAAATCTTCTTGGATTCTCTTTGAGACTATATTCGTATTGTACTTAAAAGACTTGTATTTGTTTAAATCATTGTAATCTGCATCTACTAAAAAACCGCCTTCAATATTTAAAACGCGAACGTTTATATCTTGTAATTTTGGAATTTGTTTTGTCCATTTAAGAATTTCATTTTGAAAAGATGCGGCGTCAGAGAAAAACATTCCCCATTTTTCGACGATTAAAAAGAAATTATCTAATATCTGCTTGTCGGTTCCATCTTTAAAAGATGAAATAAAAAGCTGGTTAAAAGCGCCGGTTGCCGATGTTTCAGGAGTAATTACGATATATGATTTATTGTTTTTTTTCAGTGTTTCGGTTAATCCTGAATGAAATCCTCCGGCGACGATTATCTGCATTCCCTCGTTTTTTGAATTTATGTTTTTTATAAAAATTTCGTTTCTGTTTAGATTTGCGTCATAAAAATCAAAAAGAATTTCATTATTCAGCAAATTTAACGTAAAATTTTTTATTACCGGATGGAGGTATTTTTCATAAAGGCTTTGTGCATATTTTCTGTTTTTCTTTAATTCGGCGTACTGTTCGGGTAAAATAACGGTATTTATAAGGTTATTTAATAAAAATGTAAAATGGTCAAGGTCAAGAATTTCTTTTTCCGTATTATTAAGATTTGCCGCAGTAAGAAGCTGTTTTTTAAGCAGTTCTTTTTCATAGATTAATTTAATAGGATTGATTTCAAGTAATATTTTATTGGCTTTTAAAAAAAGAGTCAAATCACTTTGGTTATCTAAAGATTTTTCCGTATTTTTCTTGATGTAATCATAAGCTTTTGCATATCCGTAAGCCGAATTATAATTTATGAATTTCGAAAAATCCGTATAATCGTCGGAAGAAATATTTCCTTTTGAATCCGTTATTAAATCATTTAATTCTTTATTAAGACGGGAATAATTAATTTTATCAAAAATATTTAAAATGCTTTGCTGTTTTTGTAAGTTAGGAAATAAATTTGTCAAAGTCATTTTTCTAATGTCTATATTCTGTGAAGCGATAATACTGTTTAAAACATGCTTTTTTTTAATATTATTTACGCATTCGGCTGTTTTTGAAATTATATAGTTATTGAATTGTTTCCTTGAATTTATTATTTCTAATTTTTTTAAATTTTGTATATATATATCTTCGTTTTCAATTCCGTAAATTTTATTATTGTCATCGTTTATGACGGCGTAATATTCACTTCCGCTTAAAACTCCTTCATTTAAAAGCTTTTTCGCCGTACTGTTTCTTATATTCTTGCCGTTTATGAGTTTAAATACCGATGCATCAAATTTTCCGCGTCCGGCGCCTTCTATATATATTTCCGGATTGCTTTTTTTGGATAATGTATCCAAAATGCCGTAAATGTTTTTTTGCACTGCCGGATCATTGTGCAAATCCTGTATCCAAATAACAAGGGAATTATCGTTTCCATTATAAGAATCGGTAATTTTTCCGTATTTGAAAATATTTTCATCAATATCGTAGGATTTTGTATAAATTGACAGACCGTTGGAAGCAAAAACAATATTTACGTTTAATAAAAAGATAACGAACAGAGAGATGATTTTTTTCATTTTTCCCGCCGGTATTAATAGTTAAAATTATTATCCTATATAGTATAGTACAAAAAAAATAAAAACTAAATAGTTCTTTGAAAAATTTTACGGCGCTTTATTTAAGCAGCTTTGACATCAAATCAAAAGCTTTTTGATAAGAGAAGTGTTCTTTTGCGAAGTTTAAAGACAAACGGCTTGTTTCTTCCAAATAACGGCAGTCATTGTATGCCGAAATTATTTTCCCCGCAAAAGATTTTTCGTCATTTGCCGTATGAATTACGGATTCGACGTCAGGTATGCCTTCGGTTCCGAAATCGGTTGAAATAACCGGAATCCCGTGGGATAAAGCCTCGACGACTTTTCCTTTAACGCCGGCACCGAATCTTAAAGGCGCCAAAGCTACTCTTACTGAGGAATATAATGCATCAAGATCATCATCGGATATATTGCCTTTAAATATTATGTTTCCGGATGAATATTTATTTATAAATG
Source organism: Endomicrobiaceae bacterium (assembly GCA_041672565.1). Lineage (GTDB taxonomy): Bacteria > Elusimicrobiota > Endomicrobiia > Endomicrobiales > Endomicrobiaceae > Praeruminimicrobium. The sequence continues at coordinate 2,999 of JBAYZJ010000099.1, read as the reverse complement.
AATTTTCATAAAACCCTGCTATAAATAATTTTATATCGGGTATTTTATGCAGAATATATTTCAATATTCGTTCGCAAAACCATTGTACGCCGTCTTTGTTTGCCAACTCTCTTTCTCCTCCGGCAAAAATTAAATTTTTTCTTGCATTTGCCGAGTATCCGCTAAACGGAAAATTTTTATAAAAAAAACAAGGCATTACGTATATGTTTTTGTTTTTTGTAAAAGAAGCCATATCTTTTGCTTCTTTTGAGCTTATCGTTAACAGAATATCAGATTTTTTGTATAACAGAAGTTCAATTTTTTTATAATATTTTGAAGCTTTGAGATTTTTTTTCAGACCGTTGAGCTGGTAAATGCTGTATTCTCTTACAAAATACATATCCATGCCGTAATACAAAATTTTTGCTTTTGTATATTTTTTAAACAAGTCTATGTATTTTATGCTTCTTGGCGCATTCAGCATAACAAAATCAATTTTTTCGGCGTTTTTACAAATCCATTCTTCATAATGATTTTTGCAGTATTTTCCGTAAATTACTTCTATACCCATCTCTTCCAACATAGATGTGTAAGGTTCTCTTTTAGTGAAATCGTCCGGTATAAATTTAACCGAAAAGCCCATATCAATATAAAGCTGTATGTATTGAAAAAGAGTTCTGTCGCCTGCTGTATGGTCAAATTCCGGGATTTGGTCATCTACTACTATTATTGTTTTTTTTTCGTCAAATTCTTTAAAATATTTTAATTCTGAATTGTTTTTCTTATTATGCCGTTTATCTTCTATAATTAAAAATAATACTCTGAAAAAATCATACGGGGATATATATATATGCGCGATGATTTCAAATATTGTGTATTTTAATCTGTAAAATTTTTTTGGCAGTATATTCATTGCTTTGGTCTGTTATTGTATTTTTTTGAAGCTTCAACGGCAAAAAGTATCGCTTCCGTAATTGAAGAAGAATCGGCTTTGTTTTTTCCTGCGATATCAAAAGCCGTGCCGTGTCCTGGAGATGTCCTGACAAAAGGAAGTCCTGCCGTAACATTGACTATTTTGCCGGGGTTTATTATTTTTAAAGGAATCATTACCTGATCGTGGTACATTGCGGTTATTAAATCAAATTCTTTTTTTACGGTTTTTGCCCATGCCGCATCCGCTGAAATTGGACCGTAAATGTCAAAATCAGTCTTTGCCGTTAATTCTTTTACGGCCGGGATAATTGTTTCTTTTTCATCTTTTCCGAGAATTCCGTTGTCTCCTGCATGAGGATTTAAGCCGCAGATTATTATTTTAGGTTTCTTTCCCGATATTTGTCTTATAAAACTTCCGGCGGTTTTTACCGTTGATATTATGTCTTTTTTTGTTAAATATTTTGATATTTCAGATAAAGGCAGATGTCTTGTCACCATAACGGATTTTATTTTGCCGCATACCATCATCATACAATATTGTTTTGTTTTTGTAAGGTTTGCTAATAATTCTGTGTGCCCTGTGTAAGGCATTCCTGCCAATTTGAAAGATTCTTTTGATACAGGCGCCGTTACCATTGCCGCCGCAATATTATGCCGGCAGAGCTTTACGGCTTCCTTTATGGCATCACACGCTATTAATCCTGATATTTTAGAAGGTTTGCCCGGAGATACTTTCTTTTTATAATCCGAAGTAATTTGAAACGATGCTTTTGAAGAATTAATATGAAAATATTTTTCCAGTATGCTTTTATCTCCCAAAACTATAGGGCTACAAACTCTTTGTACTTTCAAAGAATTTATAGCCCTTAAAACCGTTTCAGGTCCTATGCCTGCAGGATCACCAATTGTTACCGCTATTTTTGGTTTTTCCATTTCGTATTTTACAATTACCAGACTTTATTTATTTTTATATTGGCTTTTGCTTTTAAATCAGCCATCCATTTATCATAAGCTTTTTTAGCGTTTTGCTGGTATAAGACTTCTGCTAAATCTTTCTTTACATCGTCAAAAGTGAAAGATGTGCTCGCTTTTCTTTCTTCAACTCTTAAAAAGTGATAACCGGCGTCTGTTTTTATTGCATCTTTTGTATATTGTCCTACATTCATTGTGAAAGCGGGAGTTTCAAGTTTTTTTGTTAAATCGCCTTTTACAACAAGACCCATATCTCCTTTTCGCTGTCTTAAAAGCTGGTCTTCGGAATATTTCTCCGACAAATCGGCAGCTTGCTCCGCCTGCCAATTCTTTTTTGACTGAAGCCACTCTTGCCAAAGCTGCTTTTGTTTCCGATGAATTTGCGTTTTTATCGCATTTTATGAATATTTGTCTTACTCTTATTTGTTCGGAAGACATTCTTTTTAAAAGTTTTGCGACGGCATCAACGGTTTCTGCCTGCTGAGGAGGAACATTTACTTTTTCACCGTTCATTTTTGCTCTTACATTATTATAGAAAGTTTTAACTTCTTCTTCAGTAGGCTGTTTAATTGTACTCTTCATTTCTCTTTCGACGAGTTTCATGCTCATTAACTGATCTTCAAGTCTTTTTTCGAACTGAATTTTAGACAAACCTTCTTTTTTTAATTCTTTATTGAAATCATCTTCGCTCGGGAATCTCTTTTTTACCTGATTGATGGCTTCTTCTATTTCTCTTTTAGGAATTTTAATTTTTGCTTTTTTTGCTTCTTGTATCAAAAGCATTTGCTCTACTTTTTGTTCCAAAACTTTATTTTTTAATTCGTTTATTTTTGCTTCAGACTGTTCTGATATAGGAACCATGGTCCTTTGCTGTTCAAGAACAGGCATTAAAATTTTGTCAAATTCCGAACTCATTAAAGGTTCACCGTTGACAATTGCCAAAGTGTTATCAACGACTTCTGCTGCAAAAACCGAACCGAATACCAATACTGTAAAACACAAACTTGCTAAAAATTTTTTCACCTTTTCCTCCAACATTTTGTTTGATAAATTAATTGCTAAATTCTCCCAAAGGTTCTCCCTGTTGGTTATTTTCGGACACTGATTCTTCTGAA
>JBAYZJ010000098.1:0-5159 GCA_041672565.1 Endomicrobiaceae bacterium | reverse complement strand
GCGGATGTTGAATCTACGGGAAGTTCTATCATATTAAATATATTCCAGAGTTGGTCTAGTTATTCCTTGCCGGGAGCGACTGTTAACCAGCAGGGGATGATGGACGTTTTAAATAAAATTTATGACGATTCGGAAGCAAGCGTAATTCTTGCTGCTACTTTGGCAAAGACAGATGAGTTATACGGTGATTATCAGGATACCGGAGACAGCGCGGCTTTTATTTCCGCATTGACAGATTTGTCAGGTTTAATGTATGCAAATTCATTTGAATCAAGCATATTGCTTGCTAATTCAAAAATCAATTTGGTATATAACAGATTGTCAGATTTTGAAAACAGACCTCAAAATAATATTTGGGCGCAGCTATACACAAATACCCACAGTATTTCAAAAAACGAAAACAATGCAAAATTTGAAAATGCCGTATCAGGCTTAATTGCCGGGTTTGATACATTTACAAATCAGGATTTTGTTATGGGTATATCCGGTTTTTACGGCACAGGACAGTTTAAACAATTGGAAGATAAGGCTGATTTGAATGAAGCAGGATTTAATGCGTATGCTTATTACCAGTATGATGATATTGAAATAAAAGGACTTGTCGGATACGGAATTCAGAATTATGAAGCGACAAGAAAATTAAGATTTATAAGCCAGGAAATAAAATCAAAGTATGCTGTTAATACATTGAGCTTTGATATGGAAGCATCTTATAAATATTCAGTAAATAACAAAATAATATTGAAACCTTTGATGGGATTCAATTGTACGGTAGCTTCTAATAATGATATTTCGGAAGACGGCGATCTTGAACAAAAGTTGAATATAGACGCCGGTAATTATACGAAAGCCGATTTTAGAGTCGGCGTAGGTCTGCAAAGCGATAATACGTCAAAATTTAATTGGTATGTTTCAGCTGTTGCAAAACAAATAGTTGACGGTGATAAATTAACCATGACTGCAAGTTTTTCCGAGGTTCCTGATCAGAAATTTGAAATTGAAAGCACAAAGTTATCCGATACTGTTTTTTCAGGAAATATAGGCGGAATTTATTCTCTTTCAAGATCATTTGATTTGTTTATAGATTTATCGACTGATACTTCTTCCAGCACAAGTATGTTGAACGGGAATATAGGTGCGTCTTATAAATGGTAATATAAAATATAAAAAGATAACAGCTTTTTTTAGAGGCTGTTATCTTTTTTGTTGATAAATTTTCAATCTTTTGATAAAATATTCGAATTGTAAATTAATTGCCCGATGGTGTAATTGGTAACACGTCTGCCTCTGGAGCAGAAGTCTCCTGGTTCGAGCCCAGGTCGGGCAGTTTTTTCTTTGTCTTTTGAGCGTATGCATTGTTGCAGCACGCGTCATTTAGGTTCTATCTAAACTTCCTCATGCTGCGTCGCGCATACACTCAAAATACTTCGCAAAAATCAGAAATGTTTCAAAAAAATAAAATTTTTTGTTTTCAAATAAATTGAAATTAAAGCGCTTTAAATGTTAATATATAAGCTGATTGATATATTAACAACGGAAGGAGAAATATAAAATGTTGAATGAGTTTATCGAAAAAACGATTTTTGATAATACATTGAGAGAATATTTATTTTCTGCATTAACTTTGGCTGTTTTAATTGCCGCCATATATATAATAAGAATTATATTTGTAAAACGTCTTGAGAACTGGGCGGCTTCAACAGCAAATACATTTGACGATTTTATTATAATGCACATAAAAAAAACGCTTACTCCCGTTCTTATTGCGGGTTCTTTCATCTTGAGCGTAAAAAATCTTGTTATCAGCCCTGTTATGACAAAAATTATATATTTTGCCGGAATAACCGTACTTGTCGGTATGTGTCTTAAATTTGTTATGTCAATGATAGACTATATAATTGATTCTTATTTGAAAAAGAGTAATGCGAATGAAGCCCGTAAGAGAAGTTTGAAATGGGTTGTAATTACGGCAAAAATACTGCTTACTGGTATAGCTGTAATCATTTTACTTGATAATATGGGAGTTAAAATATCGGCTCTTGTTGCAGGGCTCGGTATAGGAGGCGTAGCCGTTGCTTTTGCCTCTCAGGCTATTTTAGGCGATTTGTTCAGCTTTTTTGTGATTTTATTTGACCGTCCTTTTGAAATAGGAGATTTTATAGTAGTTGACGATTTAATGGGAACAGTTGAATATGTCGGTATTAAAACTACGCGAGTAAGAAGCATAGGAGGGGAAGAGTTGGTTTTTTCAAACACTACTCTTACAAATGCCCGCGTACGTAATTATAAAAGAATGGCTCACCGCCGTGTTGTTTTTAAACTGGGCGTAACTTATCAAACTTCTTTGAATAATGTTAAGGAAATTCCTGAAATAATAAAAGAAATAATTTCTTCCGAAACTGATGTCCGTTTTGACAGAGCGCACTTTTTTTCTTACGGCGATTTTGCTCTTATCTATGAAGTTGTATATAATGTTCTCAACAGTGATTATAACAGATATATGGATATACAGCAAAATATCAATTTTAAAATAAAAGAAGAATTTGATAAACGTAACATAGATTTTGCATACCCTACTCAGACCTTATTTATCAATAAATAATTAAATGCTGTTTTTAAAAGTTCTTTTTCCTGCAAAAGAACAATTGCCTGTGATTCTATGCTCAATTCTAAGTAAACGGTTGAACTTTTCTATGCGTTCTCCTCTGCATCCGCTTCCTGTTTTAATATGTCCTGCGTTTACTCCAACTGTTAAATCGGCTATAAAGGTATCTGATGTCTCTCCGCTTCTGTGCGAGATAAACGTATTATAGTTATTGTTTTTTGCAAGTTCTATGGTTTCAAGCGTTTCGGATACGGTTCCTATCTGATTCAATTTTATGAGAATTGAATTTGCTGTTTTTTTCTCTATGCCTTCTTCCAGTATTTTCTTGTTTGTACAAAATAGGTCGTCGCCTACAAGTTCGATTTTATTTCCGAGCGATTCTGTTAATTTTTTCCATCCGTCCCAGTCATTTTCGGCAAGTCCGTCCTCAATTGATATAATAGGATACTTTTTTACCCAATCTTCCCACATATTTATCATTTCATCGCTAGACATATTCTTCCCTGAGCTTTTAAACAGTTTGTACTTCCCGTTTTCCAAAAGTTCGCTTGCGGCGGGGTCAAGGCAAATGCTTATATCAGTTCCGGGTTTATAACCGGCTTTATTTATAGCTTCAAGAATGATTTCTACTGCTTCTTCATTTGATTTTAAATCAGGGGCAAATCCTCCTTCATCTCCTACTCCTGTGCTGTATCCTTTTTTATTAAGAATTGATTTTAGAGTATGGAAAGTTTCTTCGCCCATTCTTAGAGATTCTCTGAAAGAAACGGCATTATGCGGTGCTATCATAAATTCTTGAAAATCTATGTTGTTATCGGCGTGTCTGCCTCCGTTTATTACGTTCATGCATGGTACCGGCAATATATAGTTGTCTGTATTTGAAAGATACATATACAGCGGAATTTTTAAACTTAAAGCTTTTGCCCGCGCATAAGCCATAGAAACCGAAAGTATGGCATTTGCTCCGAGTTTTGATTTGTTTTCTGTTCCGTCCAATGCAATCAGAAAATAATCAAGTTCTTTTTGATCGGCAAAATTTCTGTTTGTCAGTTCTTTTGCAATTACGGTATTTACATTATTTACCGCTTTTAAAACACCCTTTCCTAAGTATCTTTTTTGATCATTATCGCGTAATTCAAAAGCTTCTTTTTCTCCTGTTGACGCGCCGCTTGGCACCATTGCCGAAGTTTTGGTGCAGTCTTCAAGAGTTATATTTGTTTCAACTGTCGGGTTGCCTCTGGAATCAAGGATTTCAATAGCCTCTATTTTTTTTATTTTCATAAGGATTTTGCCTCCTCCGTAAATAAAAACTTCTGTCCAAAATAGTAGCAAATAATTATAATAGTTTAAAGCTTTATTTTTCCTTTTTGAATAAAGTAAAAAATACCTGATAAAATGACAAATATCATTTATTTTTTAAATTATAAATTAAAAGTTTTTAAAAAGTTTATTATTTTACTTTTACGGCGCAGCTTTTTCTGCTTGAAGCCTCCGGTGTAATACAATTTTAATTAAGATGCTTTCCTTTTTAACTGCTGGTTAATAGTGTTCTTTATCTTTTTATAATGCCTGTCAATAGTTCTTGTATTTGATAGTTGAAGCCTATTTTTAATATAATTTACCAGATGATAAATAAAAAAAGGCTTGTACGATAAATTGGATGGAAAAATGTTAATTTGGGAAAAATTCAGAAAAAATATTATTGAAAACAAACTCGTTGTTTCCGGAGATAAAATATTGTTGGCTGTATCGGGAGGTGCCGATTCTATTACTATGGCGGATTTATTTTTCAGATTTAAAAAAATATTAAACATAGAACTTGTAATAGTTAATTTTAATCATAATTTAAGAAAAGAATCTGTTAAAGAAGCCAAAATTGTTGAAGACTTTGCAGATAAACGGAAAATAGATTTTGTGTTTAAAAATTTACAGACTAAAACTTATGCAGATAAAAACAATATATCAATTGAAACGGCTGGAAGACAATTAAGATATTTAAATTTAGAACAGGTGGCAAAAGATAAAAAGTGTAATAAAATAGCTACGGCTCATAATATGAATGATAATGCAGAAACGGTTCTTATGTGGCTGATCAGAGGAACCGGCGCTGAAGGTTTGTCAGGAATTCCTGCCGAAAGGAAAATAAACAGGAATATAACCGTCATAAGACCGTTGCTTTGTATTTCCAGGGATTTAATAGACAAGTATGTAAGCGGTCATAATTTAAAATTTTGTACAGATAAATCAAATTTTAAATGCGACTTTACAAGAAATAAAATCAGGCTTAATATAATCCCGAAGTTACAGCAGTTAAACCCTTCGGTTATAAAACATATTTTTAATTTATCAAATATTATCAGTATGGAAAATGATTATTTTAAATCCAAAATCAATTTGTTTATTTTAAAACACATAAAAATTCAAAAGAATAAAATAAGTATTGATTTAAAACCTTTTTTCAGACTTGAAAACATTTTTAAATACAGGGTTTTAAAGGAAATAATGCCCGATAAAAAAAGATCCGTTCATATGAATAATATTGTTTCATGGATTA
>JBAYZJ010000097.1:0-5266 GCA_041672565.1 Endomicrobiaceae bacterium | reverse complement strand
TATTTCCTGAAAATCGCTTTCAGGCTGCTCATACATAAGCCATAAGATTTTTGCCGCATCTATCGGAGAACCGCCTCCGAGCGCAACTATTACATCCGGTTCATAAGTCCTTATCATTGTCAAAGCTTCATTGATGGTAGACAGTGTAGGATCAGGTTTAACGTCAAAAAACATCTGGTAATCAACATCTATGTCTTCAAATATATCCGTTATTGCTTTTACCGTTCCGGAATTAAACAAATATCTGTCGGTTACTATAAAAGCTCTTTTTTTCCCTTTGAGTTCTCTAAGAGCTAAGTCAGTTGCTCCTCTTTTGAGATATATTTTTTTTGGCACTTTAAACCATAACATATTTTCTCTCCTGTCTGCAACGGTTTTATAATTCAACAAATGCTTTACTCCTATGTTTTCGCTTGCTGCATTGCCTCCCCACGAACCGCAGCCGAGAGTTAGAGATGGTTCCAAACGGAAATTAAACAAATCTCCTATGCCGCCTTGTGAAGAAGGCGTATTTATTAAAATTCTTCCCGTGTGTAATTTTGCGGAAAAATAATTTATTCTTTCTGATACTCTTTCATCCGTATATAAAACGGAAGTATGTCCGGCTCCTCCCAATTCTACTAAATGATATGCTTTTTCCACGGCATCTATAAAGTCTTTAGCTTTATATAAAGCTATTACAGGCGATAATTTCTCATGGGCAAAAGGCTCGTCATCTGTTATTTTTACGGTTTCTCCTGCTAATACCTTTGTGTTTTCAGGAACATTTATATTTGCCATTTTAGCTATTTTAGATGCGGATTGACCTACAATTGCAGGATTTATTTTACCGTTGTTCATTATTATATTTGAAACTTTTGCTTTTTCGTTTTTATTTAAAATATAAACGCCTCTTTTTTTAAGTTCTTCTTTTACTTTATCATAGACTTTATCGATTATAATTATTGACTGTTCTGATGCGCAAATCATTCCGTTGTCAAAAGTTTTTGACATTATTATATAGGAGATTGCCATTTTAATGTTTGCGGTTTCATCAATTATTGCAGGAGTATTTCCTGCTCCGACTCCAAGCGCGGGTTTACCGCTAGAATAAGCGGCTTTTACCATTCCGGGGCCTCCGGTCGCCAGAATAGAAGCTATATTTTTATGAGTAATTAAAATATTTGTAAGTTCAATGGAGGGCTCTTTTATCCAGCCTATTATTCCTTCGGGAGCGCCTGCTTTAACAGCCGCGTCCAATACTGTTTTTGCAGCTTCAATAGTTGATTTTTTTGCTCTCGGATGAGGTGAAAAAATAATGGCATTTCTCGTTTTAAGTGAAATTAAAGCTTTAAAAATTGCGGTTGAGGTCGGATTCGTTGTGGGTACTATGCCGGCAATAACACCTAAAGGCTCCGCTATTATTTTAATGCCGTTAATTTTATCTTCCTTTATTATGCCGCATGTTTTTGCATTTTTATGCTTATTATATATGTATTCGCTGGCAAAGTGATTCTTTATAACTTTGTCTTCCACAATACCCATACCTGTTTCTTCTACGGCCATCTTTGCTAACGGGATTCTGGCTTGGTTTGCGGCAATAGCGGCAGCTTTAAAAATGCTGTCAATTTTTTCCTGCGGAAAAGAAGCATAAACTTTTTGGGCCTCAGCGGCTTTTTTTATAATTTCTTCAAGCTTTGCGGAAGGGTTTGTTTCTTGAATAATGTTTTCAACTTTTTTTCTTTTCACATCTTTTGGCATTTTTACTTCTCCTTAATTGTGATTTTTTTCCTTAATTAATTAAACAAAAAATAAAGTATTTTGTCAATATTGATGTCTTTCATCGTCGTGTAATAAAAATAATAATAAAAAATAATTGTGATTTTTTTCCTTATTAAAGGCGTTTTTTCTTTGCTAAATTGACAAATATTTTTAAATTCTCTATACTAATCAAACACTTTTTTAAAATTTAGCTGAATCAGGTTATCTTGATGTCTTATAGTGTTTTATTACTTCTTATAGTTATTGTTCCGGTGCTTTTATCAACAGTATTGCCGTTAATAGCAAAGATTTCCGTTACATTAAGAAATTCTTTTGCTTTATTATTGTTGCTTATTCCAATGAGTTTTTTATGTATTTTGCTTCCGGAAGTAATATCAGGAAATACTGTTAAATATGTTTTTGAATTCCCTTTAGGAATCAATTTTATTCTTCAGGCGGATATATTTGCCGCTTTTACGGCTTTTGCTTCTGTTTTAGTCAGCACAGTCATCCTTATCTATTCTTTCGAATATATTAAACATTATGAAAATCAAAACGAATATTATTTTATTGTGGTTCTGTTTTTAGGTTCGATGATGGGAATAATTTTCTCGGCTAATTTAATATTTATTTATATATTCTGGGAAATGACGGCTCTTGCTTCATGGAGACTTATAGGCTTTTTCAGAGAAAAAGAATATGTCAGAAGAGCAAATAAAGCGTTTTTGCTGACGGCTGTAGGAGCTTTATTCATGTTGGTCGGTTTTTTAATAATAGCCGAAACGGCGGGCTCTTTTGATTTGGATATTATTGCCAATGCAGGTATTACCGGAGGAATCGTTGATCTTGCGATAATATTTATCTTGATAGGCATTTTCACAAAATCGGCGACGTTTCCTTTACACTCGTGGCTTGCCGATGCAGGTATAGCTCCTTCTCCTGTTACCGCTTTACTTCATGCCGCTGTACTTGTAAAAATAGGAGTATATGTATACGGAAGATTATTTAGTTTTGTTATAATACCTTCGGATTCTTTAAGAACTGTGATACTTATTGTTATAGCGGTCAGCGCTTTCGTTTCCGGAGGAATAGCTTTTGTTGAAAAAGATATTAAAAGAGTGATAGCTTTTTCAACTATAAGCCAGATTGCTTTTATTTTCCTTGGATTTGTTTCGGGAGGGAAAGTTGCTTTTGCCGGAGCAATGCTTTTTATATTAATACACGGTATAGCAAAAGCCGGATTGTTTTTATGCGCAGGTATCATAGAGCATAAGATTCATACAAAAGAATTGGATAAAATGGGCGGACTTCTGAAGTATATGCCTTTTACCGGAATAGCTTTTGCGGGTTGTGCATTATCCGTTATGGGCGTGCCTCCATTTGCGGGATTTTTTAGTAAATTTTTGGTTATAATGGGAAGCGTTATGGACGGCAATGTTTTTACGGGGTTTGCGTTCATAATATGTGCGGCTTTTACGGTATTATATATAGTAAGACTATTTACAAAAATATTTCTCGGTAAAGAGAAAGGTGATTTTAAACTGCTGCCGAAAGAGAAATTATTTTCTCCGATGGTTTTCAGCGTTATAATTTTGGCTGTTTTATCTTTAGGTTTTGGTTTGTTTTTCGGCGATATTTTTACGATTGCTAATTTGGCTGCAAACCAAATGATAACTATTTAATTATGAACATATTGTTGAATATTTTTATTATTATTCCTTTATTTGCAGGCGTGATATTGTACTTCATTCCGTCAAAGTATAATATTTCCAGGATATTTTTGTTTCTTGCGGCGGTATCGGTAAACTGTTTTTTCTCCGTATTCTTTTACGGCAGAGAAATACTTTTTAATTCTCATGCATTATTCCGTTTGGACTTGTATTTCAGATACTACGGATTAAGTTCCTTTATGATTATTGTTCTTGGAGCAGCGGCTCTTTTGGCAGCCGTATATGCCGCAGCTTCAATGAAAAAAGAAAAAAATACTTTTATTTTTTATGCGTTTATGCTTTTGGGATTATCTTTTGCAAACGGCGTTTTGTTGACTGATAATTTTATAGTTTTGATTCTTTTTTGGGAAGCGTTAATGATTCCAATGTTCGGAATGATTTCTGCCGGTACAAATCAGCCTGTTTGGACTGCTATAAAAACGTTGATAATATCTTCTGTTGCAGACCTTTGCCTTATGTTCGGAGTAATGTTGATATGCACGGTCGGAGGCTCTTTTGTTATTTCTCAGACCAATGTTGATATATCACAGCCGGGCGCTGTGTTTGCTTTTATCATGATGTTTATAGGCGCTGCTTCAAAAGCAGGGGCCATGCCTTTTCACAGTTGGATACCTGATGCTTCCGTTAAGGCTCCGCTTCCGTTTATGGTATTTATTGTAACGGCTGTAGAAAAAGTTTTGAGCATTTATCTTTTGATAAGAATAGTGAAAGATTTGTTTGTTATTGAAATCGGTTCCAATATAAGTATATATGCCATGATATTCGGAGTAATAACTCTTCTTGTTGCAAATATGCTTGCGGTATATCAGAAAGATTTTAAGAAAATGCTGTCTTATGCAAGCATAGGTCAGGCTGGATATATGATTGTTGCAGTATCGTCTGTAACTGTTTTTGGAATGGTCGCAGCTTTGTTTCATATGACGGCGCATATTGTCTATAAAACATGTTTATTCTTTGTGGCGGGGAATATAGAAAAAGCGGAAGGTTCTGTTGAAATTACGTCCGTTAAAAGCAATTTAAGACAAACAATGCCGTATACATTCTTAAGTTTTATTTTATCCGCGGCAGCTTTTGCAGGAGTGCCTTTCTTTTTTGCTTTTTTCTCTAAAGAAATGATATATGCAAGCGCAGTATCCGTAAGCTGGATATTCTATGTTTGTCTATCTATAGGTTCTTTCCTTTCTGCAGTTGCAATATTAAACTGGGGGATAAAACTATTCTATTCAAAACCTAAAGATAAAATAGTACAGGAAAAAGAGGTTCCTGTCTTTATGTTTATTCCGACAATAATTCCTGCTTTGGCATGTCTGTTGCTCGGCATATTTAATAAAGTTCCGCATGCCGTTATCTCCAATATAATAGGACGCAGTTCAGACGAGCATTCAGTATTGATAACGGTTATATTGACATCTGTTTCTGTGTTGCTTCTTGCGCTGGCTGTTGTAAATAATTTATATACATGTAAAAAAAGAAAAGACGGACTTGGCTTTGCCGCGGCAATTTTGGACAGGATCGGAATTAATAAAATTAATGAGAATATAAAATTTGATCCTTATGAAATTTTTATTAAATTTATAAAGAAATTTTCAAATGTTATGTTTAATATGGACAAATGGTTAAATTATTTTTATGATGTAATAGTTCCCGGAAGCGTTAATTTCGTTTCCGAATCGGTAAAGAAAGCCCATAACGGAAATATTTCAATTTATCTTTTATGGGTGATATTAGGAATAATATTGGCTTTTATAATTTTTTAGGCAGGTAAAATGTCTTTTTCATTGGCTGTTTTAATACCA
>JBAYZJ010000096.1:0-5297 GCA_041672565.1 Endomicrobiaceae bacterium | reverse complement strand
ATATGATGTTTAACAATTCCGGAACTCTTGCCTATAAGAATATGCCCCGATCTTTTAGTAATTTCAACTATATCATCGGAAACAAGCATATGTCCTCTTTTAACAAGTTCCAACGCACACTCAGATTTCCCTATGCCTGATTTTCCTCTTATGAATACTCCCAAACCGTAAACTTTAGATAAAACTCCGTGAACTTTTTGCGTAGGAGCCAATTTTTCATCAAAATAGTATACTAAATCCCCCAGCAGTTGAGCTGAGGTTAAAGTCGTGCTTAAAAGAGGAACCTGCAGTTTATTAAATATATCCAGCATGGAAGGCAACGGAGTGAAAGCTCTTGTTATGATACAACAAGGAACTTGTTTGGGCGAAAAAATTTTCATTAACATATCGCATTGTTTTTCGTATGTCAATTTTTGTAGAAAAGTATGCTCTGCAATACCTATTATCTGAACTCTTTCGTAGGGCAAATGATCAAAATATCCTGCAAATGCAAGTCCCGGTCTGTTTGTATCAGGAACCGTAATCAAACGGTCAAGCCCGCCGGAACCTGCAATTAACTCAAGTTTAAAATCGCTTGACTTTTCTTCAAGCAAAGTGCCCACGTTAAGCACTTTCATTAATAGGCATCCTCTTGCTGTATTATTTTAACAATGTCTTCTTTTGTTTCCGCATCTTTTATCGCCTGTCTTAAAAATTTATCTTTAAAAAGTCTTGAAATTCTTGACAAAGCTTTTAAATGCTGTCCGGTAACTTCCACAGGACCGACTAATAAAAATATTATATATACCGGTTCTCCATCCAATGAATTAAACTCGATGCCTTTTTTTGATATACCCAAAACGCCGACTTGTTCGCTTAGGACATCAGTTTTACCGTGAGGGATAGCGACTCCCTGCCCTATGCCGGTAGAGCCGAGTTTTTCTCTTTCTAAAACGATTTCAATAATTTCATCGGTTCTTTTAATTTTTTTTGAAGTTTTTAAAAGCTCAATCAACTCAATAATTGCTTCTTTTTTTGTCTGTGCCTTTAAGTCCACGGTAATTGCCTCTTGGCACAAAAAATCCATAATATTCATTTGGTAAGCCTCCTATGGCATATATATAATTAATTTTCAGGTTCCAACATAACGATTGAGCCGCTGTCATTTCTGTATAAAACATTTATTTTATCAGTAGAAGCATTAAGAAACATATAAACTCTGTAATTTAAAGAATCCATTTCAACTATAGCCTCTTCTATAGAAACAGGATGCACGTCAAATCTTTTTATTTCGGCAATAGTCGTTCTTGAATCATGCATTGTATCATAGGAAAACACATCTGCTTTAACGGCTTTTGATTTTGCCACTTTTAAATTTTCTTTTCTGTGAATTTTTGATATTTCTTTTTGTTTTCTGAGTTGTTTGGAAAGTTTGTCTATTGTTAAATCTATTGATGAATATAAGTCCTGGGATTCTTCTTTTGCTCTGAAAGTCTTCCCTTCTATATAAAATGTTACTTCCGTTATTTGTCTGTTTTTTTCTACTGATAAAATCACATGCGCTCTTACCGCTTCTCCGTCGAAAAACTTACCTGCTTTTGAAATTTTCTGTTTTACGTAAGAATCAATAGCATCCGTTAATTTCAAATGCTTAGCCGTAATATTAATTTGCATAACATTCTCCTTTGAATTTATCTTATTTTTATATCATATTTTCATAAACAAAAGCAATACAAATCCGGCTAAAAATCAGGCGATGCCTAAGTCTGATAAGTATAGACCAAAAAACATAATTTGACAAGACATTATTGTTTTTTAGTTTTCCATCTTCTGTGAAACCAAAACCAACTTGACGTATTTTGTTCTATATTCCGCTGTAAAATTTCACTATATTCAGACATTATTATTTCTATGTCCTTTTCCTCATTTCCGCTGTTAGGCTTTTCTATTTCCTGAAAAGTAGCAATATATCTTCCGTCTTTCTGACGCGTACAAAAAGAAACATAAATAGGGCAGCCTGCTCTTAAAGCAAAAACAGCAGGCCCTTTCGCAGTTGAAGCGTATCTGCCTAAAAAAGGCACAAAGACGCCTTGTCTTCCGGCATCTTGATCGGCGAGTATTGCTACAAATTCATTCCTCTTTAAAGCCTTTAAAACCCATTTAAAAGCCATATTGTCCTTATAGATAGTCTTATAACCTTTACCGGATCTTATATCATCTATCATTTTATCAACAAGAAGATTTTCCTGTTTTGCAACTATTACGGATAAAGGAGCTCTTTGTGCAAAAGAAATTGCAAGAAGTTCCCAGTTGCCGAAATGCGCAGATAACAAAATAGCGCCTTTCCCGCTTTTTTTTGCATTTTCAAGTAAATACAAATTTTGAAAATTAACCATTTCCTTAAGTTGTTTTCCGGACATTTTTTTAAAAAACATTATTTCTACAATTGTGTTTGCAAATCTTTTATATACATCTTTTGCAATTACCTTTATTTCTTCATGTCTTTTATCGGGAAAAGCTGCGGAAAGAGAATCAATAATATGTCTTTTCCTTATAGGTATAAATCGAAAAGCTATTTCTGCAAAAACACTCCCTATCTTCCTTGCAAAAGTGACGGGAACCAAGTGCAATAAAAACATAAATACCACTAGAGCTGCATATTCAAGATGATGTTGTATTGTTTTATTTTTCTTCATTTTATAAAAAATTTAGCCAAAAAACTTTCCTCAATATTTACGGCTTTATGGGTGCATAATTCATGACAGCAAAAACAAGATATGCATTTTTCTCTGTTTACTACAGGTTTTATACCGTCTCCAATCAATGTGATAGCTTTAACAGGACATGATTTTATACACTGCAGACATGCCACACATTTTTCCTGATCGACAGAAGGTTTAAGCCAAAAAAACTTACCTAAATGCTTGCCTATCAAAACGGCAATCCATCTTGGAACCATATTTAATATTCTTGTTACGGGAAATTTAATATTTTTTAAATCAAATTTATTCAGTTTATCTCCGACTAATATGATATTGTGCAAATCAGTATTGCCGAGATTCTTTTCTCTCAAAGGTTTTAAAAAAACTTTATTTTTACCTCCCAATACATTAAAAATAAATGTATCAAGCGAAACAGTATCATAACTTCCTGCAATTATTCCAAACTTTCTTTTCTCGCCGTGCAAACTCGGTCCGTTTCCCTCAAGACCGATTACGCCGTCAACAAGAGTAAACAAAACTTTTTCTTTCAGCATTCTGTATATTTCTGAAAGCAAGCAGGAAAAATCCTGCTGCGTCGGAGCTAATTTATGATATTCTATTTTCCGAGCTCCGGGAATACATCCGTAAAAATTCTTTATTCCGCCTGTAAATCCCATGAAAGTATGCGTTTTTAATTTAGGTATGTTGATTATTCCGTCACAATCAATTAAAGCTTTTGTAATATGAATATATTTTATGGCAGGGTGGTCTATGGAAACTTCTACGGAGCCTGAAACTTCAAAATTAATAAGCTCTACCTGTTCTTCTTTTGCCAAATCAAGCATGCCCGTTTGTTTCCAAAGATATTCAACTCCTTTTAAGAGATTGCCGGGACTGTCCCCTATTACGGGAACCGCCCCCAAAGATTTTACCAATTTCACAACAGCTTTCACTACTGCGGGATGAGTCGTAACAGCCTGGTCGGGAGTATAAGCGCTCAAAAGATTCGGCTTTATAAGAATCTTTGATTTAGGCTTTATTATATCGGATATATTACCGAGAGATTTTATCGTCTTATCGACAATATTTTGAACATGATATTCATCATCATAACTGTCGCAATAATATGCCGATACTATAGTTTTAAGCATATACACTCACTCAAGCGTTATTTTGAACTAGAATTTGGTCTATTTCCTTTTCGCTTTCTCTGTTCATTCTTACAGATATTATTTTTGAAACGCCTTGTTCTTCCATAGTAACGCCGTATAAAATATCAGCCATTTCCATAGTTCTTTTGTTATGCGTTACAACGAGGAACTGTGTTTTTTGCGCAAACTCTTTGATTACATTGATATATCTTCCTATATTCGCATCATCTAAAGGAGCGTCGACTTCATCCAATATACAAAAAGGAGACGGTTTGACAAGAAAAAATGAAAACAGCAAAGCTACCGCCGTAAGAGCTTTTTCTCCGCCTGAACACTGCAAAATATTTTTAACGACTTTTCCCGGCGGCTGAGCAGAAATGTCAACACCGCTTTCTAAAAGATTATTTTCATCGGTAAGTAAAAGATCCGCATCGCCGCCGCCGAATAACTTTTTATATAATGTTTTAAAATTTTCTCTTACCAAATCAAATGTTTTTCTAAAATTTTCTATTGTTGTTTCATTAATTTTTTTAATAACTTCTTCCAAATCTTTCTTCGCTTTTAACAAATCCTGCTGCTGGGTTTGTATAAAATTATATCTCTGTGAAAGCTGGTCGTATTCTTCCTGGGCGGCAAGATTGACCTGCCCCAAACTTTCCATTTTTTTCTTAATTCTGTCAATTTCTTCCCTATTTACATCAACTCCGAGATATTGGTCTTTTATTTCATCAAACGTTTTACCGTAAGTTTCACGAATTCTTGTTTCCAACAAATCCTTTTGAGCGGTAAAACCTTTTTTATCTCCTTCCATAGAACTTACTTCATCTCTTAAAGATTCAACTTTTGTTCTGGTTTCATGAACGATGTTATTTTTACCTTCTATTTCATTTTGTATTTCCTGTTTTTTTGAAAAAATGACCTGTATTTCAGTTTCTTTCTGCATTAATTCTTCATTATATTTTTGAATATTAACGGCTTCTGTTTCCTGATCTGTTAAAACTTGCTGCAGCTGCATTTCTATTTCAGCCGTTCTGTTTGTTTTTTGTTCTATCTGAGCCTTTAAATTTGTTATATTTTCAACTATATACTGCTGTCCCTGCTGTCTGTGCTCCAAATCGCTTTGCCTTCTTTCAAATGAAGCAGATATCTGCATATATTCCTGATGAAGCGGTTCTTCCTGAATTCTCAGTTCTGAAATTGCAGAATCTATCTGATTCAATTTTTCATTAAGTTCCGCAGACTGAGTTTCTATATCCATCAACTGTTGGTCTATATTTAAAACTTTTTCATTTACTCCGTCTGCTATCTGTTGTTTTACCTCTTTATCCTTTGAAAGTTTTTCTATCTCTCCGACAGTATCCGAAATATCCGCCTTTTTCTGAGATATTATTTCATTGAAATTTTCTATTTGGGCATTAATTCTGATTTTTTCATTTGAATTCTTCTGGCTGTCAAAACTGATATT
>JBAYZJ010000095.1:0-5301 GCA_041672565.1 Endomicrobiaceae bacterium | reverse complement strand
GTCTCGCCGATGACTTTTCAGACATTGTCCGGAAATAAAGTATATTCCGATATGTTTGATACTTCTTATTGGGAAATAGGACATATTTCTTTGGCAAAAAAAGCAGACATTGTTATTGTCATTCCTGCTACCGCTAACACAATTGCAAAGCTTGCTAACGGAATGGCGGACAATCTTGTATGTTCGACAATACTTGCTACAAAAGCAAAAGTATTAATATGCCCTGCGATGAATCATAATATGTTTCATCACACAGCTACAGAAAAAAACATTAAAACCTTACAGGATTACAACTATAAATTTGTTATGCCGCATAACGGAAAACTTGCCTGCGGAATTAAAGGTGACGGATGCCTTGCTCCTGTTGAAACAGTTTTAGAACAAATTATTACGGAACTAAAGTGAATAAAAATTTAACCGTACTTATTACTTCAGGACCGACGAGAGAATATATTGACCCTGTAAGATTTATTTCAAACGCGTCTTCCGGAAAGATGGGAAACGCCGTCGTTGAATATGCTTTAAAAAAAGGGCTTAACGTTATCATGGTGAAAGGACCTTCTTTCCCTGTTGAAATTAATAAAAAATGCAAAGTGATAGATGTCGTAAGCACTGAAGACATGCTTGCAGCCGTTAAAAAAAATTTAAAATTTGCCGATATCTTCATAGGAGCAGCAGCTGTTTCCGATTATAAACCTGCCAAAGTTTCTAAAATTAAAATTAAAAAAAAATCAGGAGTTTTGAATTTAAAAATGATACAGAATCCTGATATAATAAAATTTGTTTCAGACCATAAAACTAACCAGATTATAGTCGGTTTTGCCTTAGAGTCTGACAATTTAATCGAATATGCAAAGAAAAAATTGGAAGAAAAAAATTTAGATATGATAGTGGCAAACGGCGTATCCGCAATAGGTTCGGACAAAACAAAAGCTTGCCTGATATTTAAAACCGGCAAAATAAAAAAAATAGATTTATCGTCAAAAAAAAATATATCAAAAGAGATTATAAATGAAGCAGTCAGAATATTCAAAAATAATAACGCTTGCAAAAAGAGCCGTTGAAGAATATAAAAATTGGGATGAGGAAGAAATTTTAACCGACAAAGGAATTTTTATCCCTGAACAAAAAACAAAAAAAACGCAAAGCTCTCAAAAGAAAAACAAAAATGCGGGCGAACTTTTGGAAGATTTAAAAAAACAAGTCTGCGGCTGCAAAAAATGTCCTTTGGGCAAATACAGGTTAAATGCGGTTTTCGGAATCGGAGATCCTTATTCCGATATTATGTTTATAGGAGAAGGTCCGGGCTTTCAGGAAGATCATAAAGGAGAACCTTTTATAGGCAAAGCAGGCAATCTCCTTGATAAAATAATAGAAGCTATGGGATTTACAAGGCAGTCAGTATACATTGCAAACATTGTAAAATGCCATCCTATGAAAAATCCTGCTGATACAGAATTAAGAAGCAATGACAGACCTCCTACGCCTGAAGAAATGTCTGTCTGCAAACCGTATCTTGATAAGCAAATAGAACTAATTTCGCCTAAAGTAATAATTACTCTCGGAGCATCATCGTCAAGAGCATTACTTCAAACGGAAGAGGTAATAAGTTCCCTGAGAGGAAATTTTAAAGAGTATATGGGAATAAAACTTATGCCTACATACCATCCGGCAGCTCTGCTGAGGAATCCAAACCTTAAAAAAGACGTATGGTCTGATATGAAAAAAGTACTTTCTGTTTTAAAAAAAGGTTAATATGAAAGCCGCTAAAATCATACTTCCAGTTCCGATCAATAAATATTTTTATTATTCGATTCCAAAAGAATTTGAAACAAATGAAATAATATACAGAAGAGTAAAAGTTCCTTTCGGTAACAGAATATTAACCGGTTATGTTTTATCAACGCCAGACATTGCCGAAATAGAAGAAACCATCAAATTAAAAGATATTATTGAAATTATAGATTCCTCTCCTATTTTAACTGACGAAATAACAAATATGGCGAAATGGCTTTCGGAAAATTATTTATGTTCTGAAGGTGAAGCTTTTTCAACAATAGTGCCGATATCTCTCAAAATACCTAAAAGACCGTCTAAACTAAAAAAAACAAAAATAAAAATTTCAAAACCTGATTTTCAAATTACAAAATACCAGCAAGAAGCTTTTGAAAGAATAACTTCATGCATAAAAGACAATCAAAATGAAAATTTTTTACTTCACGGAGTGACGAGTTCAGGAAAAACAGAAGTTTATTTAAGAAGCATTCAATGCGCCATAGAAAACAATAAATCGGCAATTTTTTTACTTCCTGAGATTTCACTTACTCCTCAATTTATAAACATACTTAATTCACGGTTCGGCGAAATAGTTGCATTATGGCACAGCGGAGTAACAACAATTAAGAAATATAAAATATTCAATGCAATCAAAAACGGCGAAGTAAAAATAGTTGTAGGAGCAAGATCTGCGGTTTTTTTACCTTTCACAAACCTCGGATTGATAATAATAGACGAAGAACATGAAAACTCATATAAACAGAATAATAAACCTTCTTATGATGCAAAAGAAATCGCCTTGTGGCGCGGCAAATATAATAATGCAGTAACAGTTTTTGGATCTGCAACACCATCCGTCGAAACATATAAAAAATGTCTTGACAATAAGTTCAAACTGATTGAATTGCCTGAAAGAGTCGATTCAAAACCGTTGCCCGCAATTGAAATGATCTCGTTAAAAGAAGTTAAGCCAAAAGTATCTGTTTTCTCAAAAAAAATGTTTAATGCCATACAAAAAGCTCTTGCCAGAAGAGAACAAATAATAATATTTTTAAACAGAAGAGGTTTTTCTCCGTCAATAATGTGCAGGAAATGTGATACTGTGATACACTGCCCTCATTGTTCAATTGCAATGGTTTATCATAAAAATCCGGAACATTTGAAATGCCATTACTGCGGAAAAGAAATCAATTTCCCTACAAAATGTCCTAAATGCGGCTCAAAAGAATTTAACATTTTCGGCATCGGAACACAAAGGATAGAAGAAGACTTAAAAAAACTTTTTCCTCATACAAAGATATTCCGTCTTGACGGAGACACCGCAAAATCTAAAGAAATATACAAAAAAGTTTACGAAGGCGTTAAAAATGAAGACTACTCCATCCTGCTTGGCACGCAAATGGTTGCAAAAGGATTTGATTTTCCGAGAGTTTCTCTTGTCTGCGTAGTTGATGCGGATACATCTTTATATCTTCCTGATTTCCGCTCGTCTGAACGGACATTCCAATTAGTAACACAGGTAGCAGGGAGATGCGGAAGATCAAAGATTGCAGGTAAAGTTCTTGTACAAACAAAAAATCCTGACAATTACGCTCTGCTGAATGCGCAGGAATACGACTATAAGAAATTTTACGAACAGGAAATGAAATTCAGAAAAGATTTAAAATATCCGCCGTTTTGCAATATAGCAAAAGTCACAATCCGAAATAAGTATGATAAAAAATCTTTCGATTTTTCAAAAACAGTATATGATTTCCTATGTAATAGTATATCATGTAAAAATTATAAAATTGATTTACTCGGTCCGGCGCAGTCTTATATTTCAAAATTAAACGGAACTTACAGATGGCAGATAATTTTAAAAGGGTCTAGAAAAGATATTAAAAATATTTTGGAAGATTTAAATACGGTAAAAACTCCGTATGAAACTTTTATGAATATTGAATTGGACCCGAGCGATTTATTATAAACTTGTTTAACAAACCTCTTGACAAATAAAAATTTCAATTATATAATTCAGGAAAGTCAGACATAAACCGTTGATGCGGAGATAAAAATAAGATATGCGCTTACAGAGAGCCGGGATGCTGAGAATCCGGCAGAAAGCAGCTTATTAAATGGACCGCAGAGGGTGCAGTCAAAGGTCATTGACCGAGTATTCTGCAACGTAAAGCATGCGTTAATTGCAAGGAATATGTTTGTATTCCGGTAAGAGTGGGATGTTTATAATCCCAAAACAAGGTGGCACCGCGGATTTCTTTAAAAGATCCGTCCTTGGCGTATTTGCTATGGACGGTTTTTATTTTTTTAAAAGAGGTGTCGCAATGTATAAACCAAACCTAAAAGAAGCCAATCAATTACTTCCGTATTATAAAGTAATACCGGTAAGCCGCGCTATTTATTCCGATATCCGCACGCCTATTGAAGTACTGAAAGTTTTAAAATCAATCAGCAAAAACTGTTATATGCTTGAAAGCTTGGAAGACTCAAGCAAGTGGGGCAGGTATACTTTTCTGGGATTTGACCCTAAGCTTGAAATTACATGTACCAACGGGATTGTGAAAATAAACGGTACTATAACGAAAGGGAATCCTAAAGAACATATCAATAAAATTCTTGATGAAAACAAAAGTCCTAAGTTTGATTATCTTCCTGATTTTACAGGAGGACTTGTAGGCTATTTTTCATACGATTATATTAAATACAGCGAACCTTCTTTAAAATTAGACACCAACGATGAAGAAAACTTTAAAGATGTTGATTTAATGCTTTTTGATAAAGTAATCGCTTTTGACAATTTGAAACAAGAAATCATAATAATTGCAAACGTAAAAACGGATAATTTCGAAAACAATTACAATATTGCGGTAAAAGAAATAGACGAAATAATAAATCTTATAAGAAACGGAAAATCTATAAATGATAAACCTTTAACATTGAAATCTGGTTTCCGTTATTTATTTGATAAAAACAATTACTGCGATATGGTTGAAAAAGCAAAAAAATATATTATTGAAGGGGATATTTTTCAGGTAGTTTTATCTAACAGAATAGAAGCTGACATTGACGGAAGCCTGCTCGACACTTACAGAGTTCTCAGGACAACAAATCCTTCTCCTTATATGTTTTATTTCAGCAGTGATGACATTGAAATTGCAGGTGCTTCTCCGGAAACGCTTGTTAAACTAAATAACGGAGATTTATATACTTTCCCTTTGGCAGGTACCAGACCCCGCGGGAAAAACAAAGAAGAAGACGATATCTTGAAAAAAGAACTCCTTGCAGACCCTAAAGAACTGGCTGAACACAATATGCTTGTTGATTTAGGCAGAAATGATCTCGGGAAAATAAGCAAATTCGGGTCTGTAGCAGTAGAAAATTATCTATCAATAGAAAGTTTTTCGCATGTAATGCACATAGGCTCAACCGTACACGGAATAATAAGAGAAGATAAATCTGCTTTGGATGCCATAGAAGCCGTGCTGCCTGCGGGAACATTATCAGGCGCTCCAAAAATAAGGGCTT
>JBAYZJ010000094.1:0-5322 GCA_041672565.1 Endomicrobiaceae bacterium | reverse complement strand
CTTTGTATGTGTCTCGGAGTGTTATGTATACAAATAGAAATAACAATAAATCTTATTTTAATAAGGTTTATTTTTTTATTGAAAATCTATTTTGTATTTCGATTTTTTAATAAGCGCCTTTCGGAAAGAGAACCACCCACAAAGTTCTAAACATTATTTTTATATCCATGCCAAAACTCCAATGTTCAACATAAAAGACATCAAGTTCTATGCGTTTTTCATCACTTAATAAAGACCTTCCGGAAACCTGCCATAAACCCGTCATTCCTGGCAAAACTCTTAATCGTTTTTTTGAACTGTTGTAATATTCTTTTTCAACGAGTTCCGCTTCCCACAAAACAAGAGGACGAGGCCCTACCAAACTCATATCACCTTTTAAAACGTTAAACAATTGAGGAATTTCATCAATACTGTATTTTCTTATAAAAGCACCTATTTTTGTTATTCTTGGATCTTTTTGTATTTTAAAAAAAACACCGCCTTGTGAAGAATTATTTTTTTTTATTTCTTTTAATTTTATGTCAGCATCCTGAACCATAGACCTAAATTTATAAAAATTAAAACTTTTACCGCGATATCCCTGTCTAATTTGAGAATATATAACATCTCCCTTGCTTTCTATCTTAATAAGAATAACTAATGTAATCAGAAAAGGCGACAAAATAAATAAAGCCGCAAGTGAAATTACAATATCAAAAGTTCTTTTAAGAAAATAATCTATACCCGTAAGAGAATCTGAAATGAGTTGAAAAACAGGAACGCCTAAAGTAGAGTCTACGGCTATCTCCCCCATACAAATATTCACTTCGCTAGGCAATATTTTAAAAATAATATTATTATATTCCGCCCAATCATAAAAAGATAAAACATCAAAATCAGACATATTATGGTCTACAATAACTATTTGCTTTACCTGTTTATTTAATATAAGTTTTTTAACTTTATCTACATCCGATGATTTTAAAATTGAAGGGAAATAAAAAACTTTATTCACAGGATTATTTTTAAAAACATCTTTATATTTTCTTACATTTTTACCTATCATTAAAACAACGTTTCTTTTATTTATAAGCTTTAAAATATAACCAACAAATATTTTAAATGCCTGTCTGAACAAAAACATAAGAACAATTAAATTAATCCATACCGAGACAAAAACAATTCTTGAATAATCTATTTTCATCATGAAAGATAACACTATACATGCCAAAATAAACGATGTCGCAAGTTTTACAACCCTTACGAATTCATCTATCGGAGTAAGGAAAAAAGATTTATAACCGCTTAAAAAATTTATAAGCAGCAGCCATATAGGTATTAAAAACTTAACTACCTGTATATATTTTAAAGAAAAAAGATTTTCTATTGTCTGATTTGTAAAAAAATCGGCAAAAAGTGAAAAACGCAGATAAACAGATAAATAAACAGATAAAATCAATACAAGAATATCTGCAACTATCAAAGTTAAAGTAAATATAATTTTTTTATTTGAAATTCTCATAATTTCTTTTCAAATTATTTTCTTACTTTTAAATATATAAAAAAAGAAAGAAAAATCCTTACTAAACGATAATAAAATTTGTCCGCATAATATTTATCATAATATAATAAAAATGATTTGTAAAAATGGTTTGATATTTTTGTTTTTATTTTTTGATCCGTACTGGATAAGCCTGACTTATATTTATGATGTATTACTTCCACATCCGGATGAAAAATTATTTTATATCCTTTCTCTCTAAATCTTCTGCATAAATCCATATCTTCCGAATACATAAAAAATTGCTCGTCAAAATAACCGATTTCTTTTAAAACGCTGTTTTTCATTATCATGCATGCGCCTGTTACGGCGTCAACTTCGTGAACAGATGATAAATCTTTTTCAAGCAAGTGATATTTTGTAAATAATTTAATTTTAGGAAACAGTTTTTCAAAGCCTGCAAAATAGAAAAAAACATCCAATACGCCCGGCTCACCCCTATGACATGCCTTATCCATTTTACCGTCGGCAAGTAAAATCTTCGGAGTTATTATTCCTATATCGCCGTTTAAATCAAGATAATTTATCAATTTATCGAAATTTGATTTTTCGGTACATTCCATATCAGAATTCAATAACATAATGAAATCGGCTTTTGATAATTTTAACGCTAAATTATTACCTGCGGAAAAACCGGCATTTATGTCGGATTGTATCAAATTTACTCTTTGATACGATCTCTGAAGCATCTGTACTGTTGAATCAGTGCTGGCATTGTCAACTACCGTCACCGTAACATTATATTTTGAATCCGGCAAATAAAATTTATTTAAAGAATCTAAAGTTTTTCTCAGCCATACAAGAGAATTGTAACTGACAATAATTATTTCTAATGTTTTCATATGCATACTCTTTAGGAAATCAACAACGTTTTCAATATCTTATACTCTATCCTTAAGTGAAAACTTTATTTTAAATTATTTTTTAGCGGCTGCCACCATGATTTGTTATCTAAATACCACTGGATTGTTTTTACCACAGCCTCTTCAAAATTGTATTGCGGCTGCCAGCCAAGATCTTTTTTTATTTTTGACGCATCTATTGCATATCTTCTGTCATGACCCAGTCTGTCCTGTACATATTTTATAAGAGAACTGTCTTTTTTCATATAATCTAAAATTGTATCGGTAATATATTTATTAGTTTTTTCATTATTGCCGCCTATATTATATATCTCTCCGCTTTTACCGTTATGCAAAACCGTATCTATTGCGCTGCAGTGATCTTCAACAAACAACCAATCTCTGACATTTAATCCGTCGCCGTATAAAGGAACCTGCTTATCATCCATAGCATTAGTTATAAACAGAGGTATTAATTTTTCCGGGAATTGATAAGGTCCGTAATTATTTGAACATCTTGTAATATTAACATTTAAGCCAAACGTGTGATAATATGCCAAAACCAATAAATCAGCACCTGCCTTACTTGCAGAATAAGGGCTGTTAGGACTTAACGGAGTGTCTTCGGTAAAATATCCGGTTGCGCCTAAAGAACCGTAAACCTCATCAGTTGATATTTGAAAAAATTTATTTATCTTGTATTTTTTTGCAATTTCTAATAAATTCTGAGTTCCCAAAACATTTGTTCTTACAAAAACATCCGGATTCGTAATACTGCGGTCTACATGGGATTCAGCGGCAAAATTAACAATTACGTCAATGCATTCTTCGGCGACAATTGCATCAACCAAAATACTATCACATATGTCACCTTGCACGAATCTGTACTTTTCTTTATCTTTAACATCGTTAAGGCTGGAAATATTGCCCGCATAAGTCAATAAATCCAAATTAACAATTTTATAATCATATTTGTTAATCATATATCTTACAAAATTGCTTCCTATAAAGCCTGCTCCGCCTGTTACTAATATATTTTTCATCTTAACCTCAAAACTAATTTCCGTACACTGCATATCTCTTGTAAAGAGTTCCGGTCATCATTTCCGCAGTTCTCTGCGTCATGATATTATCATCCAATATCCATGAAAGCTCACATTCTTTGTATCCACATTTAACGGCATTTTTCAAAGCTTCTATTGACATATATGCCTCAACGCCTTTTTTTCTGTATTCTTTTTTTACGCCCATTATCATAAGCCTTAGAGCTTTTATTTTTTTTCTGTAATATAAAAATTTAAGGATACCTAAAGGGAACAGCCTCCCTTTCATTTTTTTAAACACAAAATTATAGTCAGGAGCTGCAACCAACATACCTATAGGACTGTCTTTATCATAAGCTATCATAACTATATTTTCATCAAGTAAACTTACCAAATCCTTTGCTATTGACACAAATTCTTCGTTTGTCCAAGGAACAAATCCCCAGTTCTTTTCCCATGCAGAATTATATATTTCCATAACATCTGACAAGTCTTTTCTGAAATTATTTTTATTGAAATTTTTAACGGTAATATCAGGATTTCTTTTTTTAACGATAGCAAGAGCTTTATTAAGTCTGACCATTCTTTCATCAAGAGCTACGGGAATATCATAAGCATATAACTCTTTAATCTTTGTAAGTCCTGATTTTTCAGCTAAAGAAAGATAATATTGGTGAGTATACGGCATCATTATCCTGGGAACGCTGTTAAACCCGTCATACAGAAACCCGACTTCATCATTGGTAGACGGATTCATCGGTCCCATCATTTTATTTAATTTATTCTCAGCTAACCAATCTTTAACAGCATCAAATAGTTTCTGAGCGACTTCCAAATCATCAATACTTTCAAAAAAACCGAAAAAACCGATATCTTTTTTTGAAAATCTATATAATTATAATCAATAATACCGGCAATTCTTCCGACTATAACGCCATTATCGTCATAAGCAAGGAAAAGCTGCCTTTTTGAATGCCGCCAAAAAGGATTTTTATCAGACAATATTTTTTTTATTTCTGAATTTAAAGGAGCAACCCAAAAAGGATTATTTTTATAAATTTTATGAGCAAAATTTATAAAGGCGTTAATTTTATTGAATTTTATTTTTTTTACCGTTATAGGCATTTACTTAGTAAACCAAAGCCTTTTCAGCCATCTTTTCGTTGCAGCTGCAAAATCGGTGTCAGAAAAAGGGAAATCCCATTTCTTTTTCTTATTTGAAGATGTTTTTGAAGATTTTCTTACAGTTCCGCCTGAAATTATACCTAACTGTTTTGCGACTTTTTCAAATTTATCAAGTATGAATTCCAAATGTTCGTCGGTATGCGTAGCCATATAACTTGTTCTGATAATAGCCTGTCCTTCAGGCACTGCAGGACTTACTACAGGAGACGTAAATACTCCTTCATCAAACAACATTCTGCACATTTTAAACGCTACCATATCTTCACCTACAGTTATAGGTATTATAGGAGATTCCGACGTTCTCGTATCAAATCCCATTGAATGAAAACCTTCTTTCATTTTACTTGTATTTTTCCAAAGTTTCTCTCTTCTTTCAGGTTCATTCTGCAAAATATCCAAAGCGACATCTATAGCTCCCACGCATGCAGGAGGAAGACTTGCCGTAAATATTAATGATCTTGCAGTATGCTTAATATAATTTATAACTTCTTTATTACTTGCTATAAAGCCGCCTATAGACGCCAAAGATTTTGAAGCCGTAGCCATCATCACATCCACTTCTTCTTCAAGGTTAAAATATTCCCCTGTTCCTTTTCCGCATTTACCTAAAACTCCTAAAGAATGAGCTTCATCTACAAAGACTCTTGCTCCATATTTTTTTGCAAGCTGAGATATCTCAGGTAATTTGGCAATATCACCTTCCATACTGAAA
>JBAYZJ010000093.1:0-5322 GCA_041672565.1 Endomicrobiaceae bacterium | reverse complement strand
CTGTTCTCAGTCTGTAATTATCTTCTTTAAGTTTTTTATATGATTCTGCCAATTTATTAATTTTAATAGTTAAAATATCCAAATTTTCCATAATTTATGATATAAAAAGCTTTATATATTGTCAAGCAAATTCTATTAATTTTTGAATATAAATTTTATTTTCAACATTTACGGTTTATTATCCCAATAAACTGCCTGCAGAAAGACCTGAACCGTTTAAAAAATCGCATGCAGACATTTGAGATTTGCTTTCAGGCTGTACTTTAGTAACAAATAAACACCCTTCTCCGCATTTTACGATAAAACCTAATCCTTTCTTTACTGAAATAATAGTCCCCGGTGCTATATTCTTAACCTTAACCGCATCTGTTTTTATTGAAACAAGTGACTCCATGGAAATATTTTCTATCTGGCAATCAATAATTTTCAAAATTTTACCGGATAATTTTCCTTCTTGTATTTTACAGAAAATCCCCGGCCATAAAAATAAGCCTCTGAACAAATTTCTTATTTCATTTGCAGGTTTATTCCAATCTATTTTGCCGTCTTCTTTTTTCAATACAGAACAAAAAGTCGGCGTTCCTTCCTGTATTTTGGATATAGATTTTCCGAGTTTAAGCAAATCCAGCGTATCATTCATTATTTTTACGCCTGCTATATTTAATTTATCAAATAAAGTTTTAGACGTATCATCATCGTCAATATCTACGTTGTTCTGTAAAATAATATTTCCGCTGTCCAAGCCTCTTTCTATGTAAAAAGATGTGACTCCTGTTTTTTGCCGACCGTCAACCAACGCCTGCTGCACGGGAGACGCCCCTCGGTATTCGGGCAAAAGAGAGAAATGAATATTAAAACACCCGTATTTAGGTAAATTGAATATTTTTTCGGGAATAATTTTACCAAAAGAAACAACCACTCCGGCATCAGCATTAAAAATTTTTATCTTTTCAACAATTTCATCTGAAAATTTATCAATCTGGATACATTCAATATCATGCTCTTCCGCATAAGTTTTCACAGAAGGACACCTCATTTTCCCGCCTCTGCAAGCAGGTTTGTCACACATAGTAATTACTGCCAAAACATTGTGCTGTTGTGAAATATTTTCAAGAAAAAATTTTGATATTTCCGCTGTGCCGAAAAAAATTAAATTCACCAATCTCCGCCTTTTTTTCTTCTCTTTATATCTTTTTCAATATTTTTTCTTTTCCAAGCCGCAAGATAATCTATAAATACCTTCCCGTTTAAATGATCTATTTCATGCTGAAAAGCCTTTGCCAAAAAACCTTTAACTTCAACTTTATTCAAATTACCGTCCAGATCTATGTATTCAGCCGTTATTATATCGTATCTTTTTACAGGTTCGAATATCCCTGGAAAAGACAAACATCCTTCTTCCAATTCAATTTTATTATCACCGCTGATAATATTAGGATTTATTAAAACGAATGGTCTTTTTCTTCCGTTCGGAACTACATCAATAACACATATTTTTAAAGAAGAACCTACTTGAGGAGCGGCCAAACCTACCCCGGGAGCGCTATACATAGTTTCAAGCATATCTTTAGCAAGTTTTTTTATTTCATCGGTTATTTCTGTAATATTCTGCGTCTTCGTCCGCAATATCGGATCTCCGTATTTAACTATTCCCAAAATAGACATTTCTACTCCGTAATAAAATAAATTTTTTATTATTATATTAAAAAGTTTTTCCGTATTCAATAATCAAAGGCAGATAAATTAATTTATCTGCCTTTGACTTTATAGGAACTTATTTATTCCTCTTCATTTTCAATATCTATCATTCTTTTTTCAGGCCTTCCCAAAATTTTTCTTGAGAACAATCTGAATGAGTTAAGATATTCAAATATTGCAGGCACTATCAACAATGTTAAAATTGTAGAACTTATTATACCTCCGATAACAACTATACCCATACTCATTCTAAATTTTCCGACTTCGCTTAACCCCATAGCTGTAGGAAGCATACCTGCAGCCAAAGCCACTGAGGTCATCAAAATCGGTCTTAATCTCTTTTTGCCGCTTTCTATGATAGACTCTTTTACATCGTACCCTTTTCTCATCATTTGTTGTATGTAATCGACAAGTAAAATTGAGTTTTTGGCAACCACTCCCAAAAGCATTATAAAACCTATCATTGTAAACATATTAATGCTTTGTCCTGTTATAAAAAGAGCCAAAAGCCCGCCGATTATGGATAACGGAAGCGCAGCCATAATAGTAAACGGAATTATCAAAGATTCATACAAGCTGGCCAGCACCATATAAATAAAAATCAAAGAAAGTATTGCAGCTATTATCATATTTGTAAAAAGTTCCTGCATATCTTCAACATTTCCGGAATAACCGTAAGTTATTTCTTTCATATAAGCATTTTCAGGTTTTGCAAACTCTTCTTTTAAAATCTTTTCAACTTCTTTCTGGATATTTGCAATACCGTAACCCTTGCTTACGTTACCTTCTATGGAAATATATTTTTCTCTGTCTCTTCTGTATATTTTTGTAGGACCTTCAGTGTTAACAAGAGTTGAAACATTTTTTAGCTTAATTAATTTATTATTTACGTTGCCTACATAAATATCGTCAAAAACAGACATGATATCTTTTTGATCATCCTGGAGTTTTACTCTGATGTCATATTCCATACCGTTTTCTCTAAATTCGGCAGGAGTATTACCTTCAACCATTGCTCTTAATTCAAGACCGGCGGTTACGGAATGAACTCCTAAAGAATCCATTCTTTTAGGATCCATTATAACCTGCTGTTCCGGCTTTCCAGCTTTATAATTAGTAGTTAAATCTACCAATCCCTTAACATCTTTAAATTTTTCAATAAAATGATCCGCTGTTTTCGAAAGTAAATTAAGATCACCGGCATGTAATTGTAAAATAAACGGTTTTTGATGACCCATACCGCCTTTATCATCTACAGATATTATCAAATCTCCGCCCTTAAAATATTCGGCAAATTTTTTTCTGAGGTAAACTTTCATATCACTTGTAGACATTGTTCTTTTCTTACTATCCGTATAAAGCTTAACAAAAACAGTAGCAACATTATATTCTTTTTGCTCTGTACCCACAGATGTAACTGTAAAATCCACATCAGGTTCATACATAACTATTTTTTCAACTTCTTTTGCATATCTGTCCATTTCATTCAAAGAAGTTCCAGGTTTTCCTTCCAATTCAATATTGAATTCGCCGAATTCGCTTGTTGGCATAAACGTTAAAGGAAGATATTTCGCAACTCCAAGCGAAAGGAAAAATATTACGCCGACAATAAACAATGTTTTTTTCTTATTATATATAATAAATGTTATGCATTTTTCATAACCTGCCGCAATAATCTTATAAAATTTATCGAACCAACCTATTGTCAACATTCTAAAAACTTTAATAAAAATATTATTTTTGTTTTTGTCTTCCTTTGATTTTTTTGTAATCATATATGCCGAAAGCAAAGGTGCAATAGTTAAAGCGTCAAAAAGAGATATCGTCATTGCAAAAACTACAGTTATTCCAAACTCTCTGAAAAATTGTCCTACTAAGCCCGATAAAAATCCTATAGGTAAAAACACGGCTATAACGGTCAACGTCGTGGCGATAACGGCTAAAGAAACTTCATTTGTCCCTTTTTCTGCAGCCTCAACAGGGTCTTCTCCTTCTTCATAATGTCTGAAAATATTTTCACGTACAACGATAGCATCATCTATAAGCAACCCTACTGTTAAAGATAGAGCCATTAAAGAGATAACATTTACGCTGAAACCAAATAAATACATAAAGATGAATGCGCCTATTAAGCTGTTAGGAAGCGCAAGAGCCGTAATAAATGTAGATCTCCAACTGCCTAAGAAAAAATAAACTACTACTATTGCGAGAAGTATACCTTCATATATTGTATTTTTAACATCTTTAATATTCGCTCTTACAGGCCATGCATTATCTGCGACAACCTTTAAAACAGGGTGCCCTTTACTCAAACCATATTTTTTATTTAAATCCAAAATTTTCGCATTAAGCTGGTCTGAAATTTTTACATCGTTAGATTTCGACTGCTTATATACCTGCAATAACAAAGATTTTTCTGATACGACATCGCCGTTTACTTTAGTATTTATTCTTCCTCTTGAATATTCCTCTTCAACTGTATCTTTAACAACAGCAATATCACTTACAACTACAGGTATATCATTTCCCATAAAATTAACAATTACATTATTTATCTGTGATATTGAACGAAATTCTCCGATTGTTCTGAAAGCTATTTCTAAAGGGCCTTTTGTTACGCTTCCTATAGGAGTGTTTGAACTGTTTAATGCTATTTTATTAGTAAAAGCCGTAAGCGTCATGTCATGCTGTTTTAATTTTTTTCTGTCAACATCAACATGAATTTCTCTCTTTGTACCGCCGAGTATTTCAACCTTTGAAACTCCGTCAACTCTTGAAATCTCTTTTTTAAACAAATCATCAGCCAAATCATACAAATCTTTAGATTTTAAATTTGCTCTTAAAGTTATCGTCATTATAGCCTGCGCATCAGGATCAAGCTTTAAAACTGTAGGTTCTTCTATGCCGTCAGGAAAATCGGATCTTATTTCAGAAATTTTATCTTTAGCTTCCTGAAGAGCTATATCAGGGTCTTTACTCAAATTGAATTCAGCCCATGTTATACCGTAACTGTCCTGACTCACTGAATTGATATGTTTAAGTCCCGAAATAGCGCTTAACGCATCTTCAACTCTTTTATTTACAAGCAGTTCTATTTCTTCAGGTCCTGCGCCGGGATATTCTATAGACACGACTACATATGGGAATTCAACATCAGGGAACATTCTTATAGGCATTTTACTCATCAGCATAAGACCGACGACAATGAGCGCCATCAGTATTGAAAATATAAAAGTAGGTCTTTTGATTGCAAGTCTTGCTAAATTCATTTTATTTTACTCCAAAGTTATTTTTTTTGTATTGTAAAGCATTTCACTTTCTAAGTATACGAATATCGCATTCATTGATGTTTGATATACGCTTAATATTGCATCATCCAAATCCTGCTCACTTTCCAAAACCTGGTATGTAGTACTTCTACCTGTTCTTAAAAGCTTTTGCTCTTCTTTATTTCTTTCCTGTTGTATTTCAAAAACATCTCTTGATATCAAATACTCGGTTTTTGCATCATCCCAGTCCTGTAACAGCTGCAGCCACCCGTTTGATTCCGAAAGTTCAGCCTGCTCAATCTGTTTTTTGGACGACATTATATCATAATCATACCCTTCAATTACAGATTTTTGA
>JBAYZJ010000092.1:0-5349 GCA_041672565.1 Endomicrobiaceae bacterium | reverse complement strand
TAATGCGTTTTTTTTGAATACAGTATCAACAGGATTTCCGTCTGCAAAAATATATCCTGAATAATAATTTCCGTTCCATGCTTTTTTGTTGGCATTGTCTATGGAAAGCTGTGCTTTTGTGCGCAGATCTCTTAATATTGTTTTTACTTTTATTTTAACTTTTCTCCCTGAAATAGTATTATTCACTTTATTTAAATATTTTGTAAGAGTTTTTGTTCTTATATCTGACGGGATATCTTTTATTTGATTGTTCCAGTTTTCAATAAGTATTGATAATTCTTCAAAAATTTCAAATTCTTTTATATTTAACATATTTGCAATTTTTTCAAGCAAATCAGCGACTTCATTACAATTTTGGGCAAGCGCGAAAGAGAACGTTACATTTTCGCCTCTTACCTGGTCTACGGCATCATTCCAGTCGGCTCTTTTTTGTTTCAAAAGATTATTTTTCCCTACATCATAAAACATTGTCATTATCTGAACAAGCAAATGTTCTATGACGGTTCCTGAATATTTTTTCTTTTCTGAAGTTTTCTGGTTTTCAATATAACCTTTTTTCCAATCAGAGTTTTTTGTTTCGCCTCTGTTTTGGTAACAGTCTTTAAAATATCCTATTCCTCCTCTGAAAAGGAAATTTGGATCTCCCAGAAAATTTATGAGAATCATTACAGTTTGAGCTGTCCAGTATGGATGATCGCACCATAATCCGTTTACTTCATCGCTTCCGAATTCTTTTGTTCTTGCAAAAAATCTTGTCGCATTTGTACCGTCAAGTCTTATTCCTTCAAGCGTTTTCATTGTTCTTTCTTCAAGACCTTTAGGATCTATGACTGTTGCGGCCATCATATCCTGCCAGAAATCTCTCCATCCTGCAAAATCTGAACCGTAATCGGTTTGCGGGTGTGCTGTATTGCCAAACCAGTATCTCATTGAAAGCTGGTAACACCACCATGTGTTCCAAAGGTTGTCGAAATCGTTGTTTGCAGTTGTTATTCTGACGCGGTTTGTTCTTTCTTCCCAATATTTATTTAAAGAGTCAAAAGCTTTGACAGCATTCTTGTAAGAATATTTTTTAATCATTTTTTTTGCTTCGGCGCTGCCGTTAAAAGCTATGCCGTTGATAATTACAAAGCTTACTGTTTTCCCTGCAGGAATGTTTACTTTTTTAAATTCTATAGCTCCTACGGCTTCTTTACCGTAACATTGTTTTTCAGGTGCGGTATCATTTAATACGGCTTCGGGTTTTAACCACATACCGTTAGGACCGAGAAATGTTTCCCTGTCTGAATAAAATCTGGTTCCTTTTTTACCTTTTTGCGTCTCTGCGCTCATAAAATAACATATATTGCTCGGATCGGTAAGACCTTCAACCCATTCAAGTCCCGGAATAATTTCTATATCTTTGTCTATTTTGCTTTTATTATACAATCTGACGACGTCTCTGTGATATTCTACGTAAGCTCTGCTTCCGGCATATATTGGTATGGTGGGAATAAAATCAATTTCTTTATCTTTGTTTGAGTCATTTGTAATATCAACAAGCCATAATTCGGACATTTCTTCCAGCGGAACAAAAATTGTTGCGGAAACATTCAGATTCATTTTTTTTGACGAGCCTGAAAATTTTACATATCCGAGCCCCATTTCGTATTTAGGGTTTAAAGTTTCTTTATTCGTAAGGTCATAATTGTTTACAAGCCATGTCCGTTTATTTTCTCTAAGCCATAAAAATCTGGCATTACCTTTTGGAAAATTAGGACCGTCAAATTCTCCGAACATTCTTGTATAATCAAATCCGCTGAATCCTCTTAAAAAGTTATCGCAGATGGAAAAATATTTTGGACAATTTGCCAGCATGTGTATTAAAGGCTGTTTTAATTCTCTTGAATTTTCAACTACGCATTGACCTTTTTCATCATAAAACCAAATACCTTTCATTTTCTTTAATCTCCGGAAATAAAAAAATAGATAGCCTGTTGATTATATGAAAATATAGTTGATTTGACAAGGCAGTATATTTTTTAGTTTAATTCTGCTGATGAAAAGAACAAACATAAATTTAAGACCTTCTTGGAATGAGTATTTTATGAAGCTGGCATGGCTTGTTGCGGAACGGTCAACATGCAAAAGGCATCATGTAGGCGCGGTTATTGTCAGGGACAAAAGAATACTTACAACAGGATATAACGGCGCTCCTTCAGGAACAAAGGATTGTCTGGAACTTGATTGTTTAAGGAATCATTTGAAAATACCTTCCGGAACAAGACATGAAATTTGCAGGGCTATACATGCCGAACAGAATGCGATAATCCAGGCGGGAACGCATGGAATAAATATAAAAAATGCGGCAATATATTGTACTCATTCTCCGTGTATATTGTGCGCTAAAATGCTTGTAAACGCCGGGATATCAAAATTTTTTATGTGTATAGAATATCCTGATGATTCATATAAATCTCTTTTTAAAGAAGCCGGCATAGAGTTTGTATCTCTTAACATGCCTGATTTATCCATAACTCAAAAAAAGTGATTATTATTAGTTTGTTTTTTTTGCATAACGTTTTTTCGATTATTTAATTTGACCGTATATTGATTGTATTGATTTTATAATTAAAAGTTTGTAAAATCTAAATGTCAAATTTTTAATTGGAGAGTTCAAAAAATGGTAACAAAAAAAGTTAAAAAATCAGTTAAACAGGTAAGTGCTGAAAAAGGAAGTTCAAAAGCCAAAACAGCTTCTAATTCTAAATCTGCTAAATCAAAGTCTGCCGCAACAACAAAAAAAGCTTGCGTTAAAAAAACAGTTACTGTTGCCGCAAAAAAAGAAATTGCAATCAACAATAATGATTTAAATGCTTATGTTATTATCGACCATCCTTGTGAACATGAAGTTATTTCCGGAAGCGATTATGTTATAAGAATAGGCGCATCTTTTGACGGTTATGTCGAAATATCTTTTAACGGCGGAGAATGGCAGCCTTGCAGATTTGCATCAGGATATTGGTGGTTTGACTGGATGTACTATAAAGCAGGAGATTGTAAAATTTCCGCAAGATTAGTCGGAAATGACGGGAATATAATAAAAATATCAGATATCAGGAAATGTAAGGTTTCATAATGATATCTAAAAATAAATCTATTTTTCAAACTCTTTACAGAGCGGTGTCTTTTTTTGTGATATTTTTTTCTGTTATTACTATAGTT
The DNA here is from genome assembly GCA_041672565.1 of Endomicrobiaceae bacterium. GTDB lineage: Bacteria > Elusimicrobiota > Endomicrobiia > Endomicrobiales > Endomicrobiaceae > Praeruminimicrobium. The sequence continues at coordinate 2,145 of JBAYZJ010000092.1, read as the reverse complement.
TTGTCTTTTTTCTTAAAAAACAAAAAAAATATTTCTTTAGATAGGCTCAGAAAAGCTTATGAAGGATTATCTCCTCAGGATTATCAATAGATAAATAAAATCACTGGAATAAATAATAATGTATTTAAAAAAATTAGAACTTTGTGGCTTTAAGTCTTTTGCTGATAAAACCGTTCTTACTTTTGAACCGGGCGTTTCTTCAATCATAGGACCTAACGGATGCGGTAAATCTAATATTTCTGATTCTATACGCTGGTGCTTGGGTGAACAGAGAGCCAAGTCTATGAGAAGTAAAAATATGCAGGATATTATTTTCGGCGGGACAAGAACAAGATCTACAACCGGTATGGCGGAAGTAACGCTTACTTTTGATAATTCTCAGAATACAATTCCTATAGATTATTCTGAAGTTGCCGTCACAAGAAGGCTGTTTAGAAGCGGAGAGAGTGAATATTTTATAAATAAAACGCAATGCAGACTCAAAGACATTAAAGATTTATTTTTAGATACAGGAATCGGAAGCGGCGGTTATTCAATAATAGAACAAAACAAAGTTGAAGAACTTGTTATGGCAAATCCTGAAATACGAAGAGAATTTTTTGAGGAAGCGGCAGGAGTTGCAAAATATAAAGTCAGAAGGGAAGAAACCCTGCACAGACTTGAAAAAATAGAAGCTGATATGTCTAGACTGGACGATTCTTTAAAAATATATGAAAACCAGATAAAACAATTAGATATTCAAGCCAAAAAAGCAAAACAATATAAAAAATACCAGGAAGATCTTGCAAAATATGAAATTGCCGATATCGTTAATAATCTGGCAAGAGGATATGAGCAGCTTGCTGTGCTAAAAAAAGATCTGGAACCGAAAATAAGAGAGTTCGAAACATTAAATACATCTTTAAGCCAGCTGGAAGCTGAAATTGAAGATTTGAGGCTTACTCAGGTTGAAAATAATGACAGGTATGTGTCTTTAAATTCTGAATTGTCTGATTTCAAAACTTCAATAGCTTTGGCAGATTCAAAAATCTCAAATTTAAGACAAAAAGATACGGAGTTAATTGCAGAACAGGAAAGATTGAAAATAGAAATAGAGGATGCTCAGAATAAAATAGTCAAATATGAGACGGATATCACCACAATAAATACTAATGACGACGGTATAGAAAATGAAGTTGAGAGGCTTAAATCCGAGTGTCTTGAAAAAGAGAAAAAATATAATTCTGTTAAAGAACAATTGTCAAATCTCGAGAAACAGGAAGATGAAATAAGAAATAATCTTGAATCTTTGGATCAGACAAAAGATTCTTTAATTAATTCTAAAACAGCGATATTTCAGGAACAGGCTGATGCAAACGCGGAAGTAGGTTCAATAGAAAGAACAATTACAAGATTGCAGAGCGAGATAGAACCTTCCAGACAGGAAATAGAAAATTATGAGCAGACTCTTTTACAGTCAAAAAATATGCTTGTTGAATTGGAAGAAAAAGAATCGTCTACAAAACAGGTCGTTTTAAACGTTGAAACGGAAATTGATAATTTAAAAGAAAAAAGTATTGAGTACAGAAAAAAAATAGCAGGTCTTGAAGGAAGAATAAGCACATTAAAAGAATTTGATTCTACTGACCCTATAAGGGCATCGGTTAAATCTCTTACGGATGCCGGATATATAAAATCAACTGTAAGCGCTATAATTTCTCCAGATATAGATAAAATAGAAGTTGTTGCAAACGCTCTCGGAGAGAAAATAGATTATTTGATATGCGATACGATGAATCAGGCGGAAGATGCCGTTAAATTTTTACATGATAACAATTTATGCAAATTAACTTTTATAGTCTTGGAAAAAATTTCTGATAATATACAAATTCAGCAAAGTGCGGATAATGCGGTCGAATTATTTAAATTATTGAATTGTTCTTCAGAATATGAAAAAGTCGGTAAATTCTTATCGTCAGGTATTTTTGTCAAAGATGATAAAGTTTACGGACAGGCGATAATCTTCGGCGGAGGAAAAAATATTTCCGAAAAACCGGTTCTGATTGACGAACAAATCAAAAAAATGCATCAAGAGATAGAATCATTACAGCAGGAATTGGCAGGAATAAATCAGGAAATAGATAAACAGTCCGATATTAAATTAAA
>JBAYZJ010000091.1:0-5514 GCA_041672565.1 Endomicrobiaceae bacterium | reverse complement strand
AAATAGCCGGTGATTTAAGAAATTATGATATATCTACAAATAATTTATCTGAAATTACGGAAGCTTTAACTTTGCTTACGGCTATATATGCGGATAATACTACAAGAATAAAGCCTCAAAATCTAAAAGAAATGAAACAGAAATTCGGTTTTAATAAAATATTAAGTAAAAAAGGAATAACAACATTGATTGTAGGACATAATCCCGTTACAAAACTGGATAACGCTTATGAATTCGTTCCTATCCGAATCTTTAACAAAGAATTAAAAATTATAAATCTTGTTCATATCGACGGGAATATGTCTTCCGAATATGCGCCTCCTAAAGGAGCAGGAATAGCGAGACTGATCGGCGGCGGAATAATAACAAGAGGTTTTATATCAGGAGAATCTACGGATATAACAAGCAGTATTACGCCTGATGTAACATTATCAACATTTATCGTAAGCACTGTTCTTAACTTATTTCCTTTTTTAAAGAATCTTTTCTTGCTTACATCAATATTTTATAATAAAATTGATTCTTTAAAAGCAAATATGATTTCTAAATTTGCCCAAAGCGGCAATACTTTGCTTATAAACATTTCAAATAATATGGAAGAAATTAAAAAACTTGAACTTGCAAATTCGATGGGGGCAAAAACTGTATCAATAACATCCGCTGATATAATTAAACATATTCCTGCGGCAAAACAAAAGATCGATACAAAAACATTAACGTTAAATGATAAAAGAATAAACATAAACATAATATTAAACGAAATAAAAATAGCAAACGGATACATTGATGTTATAACTATTGATTATGATAAAGATAAAACAAATTATACGGAGAAAGAATTGCTGCATAATGCAATGCCTTACATATTGGAACAAATTTCTAATAACAAATACAGCAAATATATAAAAACAAGATCGAATATAGCTTTAATAAATAACGATTTGGATAATAGTCTGGAAATGACGACTAAAAAAACCGGCAAAAAATTGGCAAAAATCCTTGAAAAATCTTTTGGTATAATTCCTGTTTTATATGACGTCAGGAAAAAGAAATCAGTTAATTCTATAACTGAACTGACACAAGATATTTCATTGGATAAAACTAGAAAAATGTTGTCAGCCGCTTAAAACAAAGGAGATTTATTGTGAAAAGAAAAATTATTTATGTTTCATTATTATTACTGTCAACGGTTATCTTATGCGGCAATGCCTTTTCGCAATCAACCGTACGGCAAAAGGTATCAGCATCAAAAGTGCAGAAAGCCGAATCTTTTTTTAAACAAGGCACATCAAAATATAATAATAATGATTTGAACGGAGCCGTACGCGATTATACAACCGCCATAAAATTAAATCCCAATTATGTTGACGCATATTTTAAGAGAGCTTTGATAAGGGATATTCTAAAAGATTATGAAGGTTCCATGTCTGATTATAATAAGGCCGTTGAATTGAGTTCAAAAAAGAATAATTCTGATGAAACTATGGATATTATTAACGCTCATATGGATATGGGAACCATTAAAGCTTATAATTATGACTATGCCGAAGCGATAGATGAATATTCAAAAGCCATAAATATACAGCCTTCATACTCGCCGGCATATATAGGCAGGGCGGAAGTTAAATTAATTACTGAAGATTATAAAGGAGCTCTTGCAGATTTTGAAAAAGCGGTTCAACTAAATCCTGATGTATCGGCTGAAATATATTATAAGATGGGAAATATTAAATATATTATGAAAATGTATAGAGAATCCGTAAATGACTATACTGAAGCTGTTAAACGTTTTCCTAATTATCAGGATGCATATTATCAGCTTATAGGATCTTCTATTTTATCAGGGAATTTCACTTATGCTCTTGAGTATATCAAAAAGTATATAGGAATGGTAAGAGATCCGTATATATATGCAAAGGATTTTCAGGAATGGAATCAGTACCTTAATAAATACAAGGAAGATAACATTATAAGCGATATAAAAAATTATTTAAAGAAATTCAGAGTAGCCGCTTAAAAATAAATTCAAAAGAACAGCCGCAAATTATGTTTTCTATATAAAATTGCAGCTGTTCTTTTTTGTATATATAATTTTTATTTTTTAGATTTTTTCTTCTTTTTTGAAGATGATTTTTGTTTAGGATTCTGGAGATGTTGGAAATATTTATCTATTTCGACATAATTTGCGTTATCAGTATAAAGCTTCGCAATATCCTGAGCAGTCATGCCTTCCTTATTTTTAATTGAGATGTCGGCTTTTAAATCTATTAAAGATTCTATAACTCCGAGATTACCTGCGTATACGGCATACATTAACGGAGTATTTCCTTTGATATCTATATCGTTTATATCTGCTTTTTTATTTATTAAATCTTTTATAACTTTAATATATCCGGCTTCAGCGGCATACATCAAAGCGCTTTTACCGTCTTTATCTGATTTTTTCACGTTTATATCGTTTCTCGACATAAGTAAATTTATCATATCAAAATTTCCGTTTTCTATGGCAAACATAAGAGGTGTTTTCCCGTCATTGTTTGCAATATTTATATCCATTCCTACGGCATTAACCAAAAATGAAAAAGCGTTCATATTTGAGATTCCGGCGGATAAAAGCAATGCATTATTTCCGTTTTTATCCATTTGATTTATATTAGCGCCTTTCGATATTAAAAAAGAAGCCATATCTATATCATTTTCGGCAATAGCAACCATAAAAGTGTTATATCCGTTGTTATTTGCATTGTTTATATATGCGCCTTTTGATATAAGATATTCTGTAATATCTTTACAATGCGCTTTTGCATTTTTTATATATGAAAACTTTTCACTGTCATCTTCGGTTAAAAGTTCGTTTATCTGATCGACCAAACTTTTAATTATATCCGCATACATAAAAGCGACTGATGCCATAAGAGCATTATTACCGTTATTGTCTTTTGAATTTACGTCTATACCCAAAGTATCAACCAAATACTGTACTGTTTCAAGATTGCCTAAAGCCGAACATGCTATCAAAGGATTTATGCCGTTTATATTTCTTTTATTTATATCTGCGCCTTTTAAAGCTAAATATTTAACGACTTCAAGATTACCGGATCTGGCAGCCAAAAAGAAAGCCGTCATATTATAATTATTTTCCATATCTATTGACGCTTTATTTTCTACTAGCAATTTAACTATGTTAAGCCTGCTGTTTATGGCAGCATACATCAGAGCTGTATAACCTCTTTTATCTTTTACGTCAAGATCAACTTTTTTAGAGATTAAAATTTCAACTATTTGGGCATAATCATTCAGAGTCGCAAGTATTAAAGGAGTTGCGCCGGAATTATTAGTATCATTCAAAGAATCTTTATATTTTATTAATAATTTTACAACTTCAGCCTGACCTGCCAGACAAGCATACATAAGAGCTGTATTTCCGCTGTTGTCTTTTATTCTCATATTTGCTTTACGTTTCAAAAGAAGATGCACTATTTCCGTTTGTCCCTGTGAGCATGCATACATAAGGGGTGTTTTGCCAATCCTGTCAATCTGATTAATGTCTGTTCCGCTTTTTATCAACATTTTTACATCATCGATATATCCGTCTCTTGAAGCTAAAAATATATCCGTCGCAAAAACATTTGAAGAGGAAAAAGACACAACCGAAAATATTAAAAATAAAGAAATTAAAGTTGATATAATTTTATTTAGAGAGTCTGGCATAAAAATCTCCTTTGAATTGTTCTATTTTTTGATTATATAATATCATACTAAATATTGTCAAAAGAAATATCTTGATACAATCAAAAAAAAATAGTATAATACTTGCCGTTGTATTCTAAAAATGGAGAGATGGCCGAGTTGGTTTATGGCACTAGTCTTGAAAACTAGCGTAGGGTTTCCCTACCGGGGGTTCGAATCCCTCTCTCTCCGCCATTTCTTTTTAAAGAAACAAATCAACATTAATATTTCGGCTACAATTTTATATTTCAAAAGGTTATGTACAGTTTCACTTTTTTTCACCGCACTTTTTAAATACTTCGTTTCGCCTAAAATCTTAATGTTTCAAACGATAAAAAATAATCTCAAAATCTTTTCAAACATTATATTACTAAATATTTTTTTAGTAGTTTTGTATTAAGAAGTGGTACAATCTTTGCAGTTTGTTATGAAGTTCTTTTGTAGACATACCATTAAAAATATCTATTATCTCTCTCTTACATATTATTGCTTACTAAAAACATAAATTTGAGTTTATTTATATCATAGTTTTAAATATTTTGTATAATTATATACATATTAATATTGAACTTATACAAATTTTAATCATTTGCATTACCGTTTTAATAGATATAAAATCTAAAGAAATATGATTTCAGGATAATAAAAATGTCAGACATTTCAGATGCTTTAAAAAAACGTTTACTCAGATGCCAGAAAGATGAAATAATGGGAGCAAATCTTTATGCTTTTATGTCTCGCAGAGAAAAAAACCGGAAAAACCGTGAAATTCTTGAACATATGTCAAATGATGAAATATCTCACGCCCAAATGTGGGAAAAATATACCGGATTTTCAGTAAACGCGCCTTCTATAACTTTATTTATAAATAAAATTATAACAATCCTTCTCGGTTATACCTTTATGCTGAAAAAACTCAGAAAAAACGAGCAATTGGCGGCAAAAGACTATGATTTAATCAAAAAAGAAATACCTGAAGCTGAAACAATGGCTGAAGATGAACATAAACACGAAGAAGAGCTTATCGGTATGCTTGATGAAGAAAGACTTCAGTATATAGGATCCATGGTATTGGGTTTAAACGATGCTTTAGTTGAATTGACGGGAGCCATTGCAGGAGTTACTTTTGCGCTTGCAAATACAAAACTTGTAGCTTTGACAGGCATTGTTACCGGCATATCGGCAACATTATCAATGGCGGCATCAAACTATTTAGCAGAACATGCTGACGGGAACAAAAACGCATTTAAATCTTCTGTTTATACCGGTATAGCTTACCTTATCACAGTCTTTCTGCTTGTACTGCCTTACCTTTTGTTCCCGAAAAATATGTATCTCGCGGCATTTACGGCAATGATAATTACGGTTATTATGATAATTTTATTTTTTAATTACTATATTTCCGTGGCAAAAGACGAACCTTTTTTTAAGAGATTCATAGGCATGCTTACAATAAGTTTAACTGTTGCTGCAATATCATTCCTTATAGGAATAATGGCAAAAAAACTCCTCGGACTAAACATATAACAATAAATTAAATTTTTTATATGCTATAATACTTTCCAATTATAATTTTACTTACTTTTTTAAACATTTTTATAACTTTTGCATAATACTGACATTTAAAATTTTCAAAATACGGCTGTGTGAAAAATTGTTTCAATAACATGGGGAATAACTTTTTTTGAATATTGTTTAATGGTTTTCCAAAACAGAAACAAATACAGTCAGTTTAATGCTGCTGAGTTAAAGACTATTCTGTAAGTTATATCTTTTGACAATTTT
>JBAYZJ010000090.1:0-5543 GCA_041672565.1 Endomicrobiaceae bacterium | reverse complement strand
ATCTGGCATTTTTAAAATATCCGTCAACAAAAGAAGAAGAAGCTCTTACGGAAAAAGACGGTTTCTTGTCCAGAGAAGAAATTTTAAAAGACGGCGAATATTTTGAAGCAGTAGTCAATGCGTTGAATATTGCCGGTATGCCTGCGATAAAAGAACTTGTTTTACAATGGAAAAATGTAAAACAAGGATCTTCTTTATTTGATAAAACCGCCGAATCTGAAACAGAAATAAAAAAATCAGTTTCGGATTATGATGGGAATTTAATAAGAAAAATATCCAAAAATATTAAAAAACTGTTGTCTGCTAAACAAAAGAACTTGGAGTTTGATTATAATGACGGAGATGCAAAACTCATATTAGTTGAAATGCCCGACGGAAATAACTATTCCATAAGCATAATACATTCCGGGCGGTATCACAGAATGACTCTTGAAAAGGAAAACGATTCAGCTTCCGAAATTTTTGCAAATGCTTTATCTTCACAGGATACTGAAAAATTATTCGGATTAAAAATACAAATAAGAGAAAACGGCAAATGGACTGATCTTACAAAAAAAGTATCGCAATACAAAGCCGACAAACTTAGAATTGTTCCTACAGAAACTTATCAACAAAACACAAATCTCAGCATTGTTAATCCAAGCGAAGTAATTTATAAGCCTGCCGAAAAACAATTGTCTCAAAATCAGTCTGATGAAAATGCTGATGCCATAAAAAATATAACAAATACAAATGAAAGCAGAAAAATTTATTTGGAAGATATTAATTCAGATTTCGAATCTTTTGAAAATAATATTAAACAAGCCGTGGATAATCATGATTTATTGGTTTTGTATCCTCTAAGAAACAATATAAATTCCGAACAGATTTCAACCGAAGAATTATTTAATGTATATAATTTTATACTTCATAGAATCGGAGATTTTTCAAGAACTGCAAGTTCCTTGTTGATGTCTGAATACGGACTTAAAACAACCACGCAGTTTTTCTTTGCCGAGATTTTAAAAAATGCTTTTATTCACGGCAATAAATTAAAAACAAATTTGCCTGTATATATTGATTTTTCAGGCAATCAAATTAAAATTTATAATGCTGTTGAGTCAAAAATAGAAAGTACGGAAAGAGAAAGATTTGTGTTTGCGGCAACCGGGGGTTCCGGTTTCAAATCAGGAATAAATTTTATGCAGATCGGCAAAAAATCGGGTGAAGAAAAAAATAAGTTAATGAATGAGTTTGCTTTTTTGGGATACTCGGATAATCTTGATCTTCTGCATTATTCTTCAAATCCGGAAGTTACGGAAAAAGGCAAAACTTTTTATGAAGCCGCTATCAATATAGAGGGTGAGCAGCCTTATTTCCCTGCTGTTGCAAAGCCGGGTGATATTCGTCCTTACGAGCAAATGGCTGAAAGTTCAAATAAGGCAGACTTGTCTGAAGAGATATTTAATGATTTGATAGGTTTTGCTTATTTTGAAAATACTGACGGCAAGACAGGAGAAGAAATACATAGATTTTATGATGAAATAATAATAAAAGAAGTTAATAATTATTTTAACGCATTATCTTTAGAGGAAAGACGAAAATATATAGATAAAAACAAAGAAAAAACAAAAGAGTTGTTTGATAAAGATAAAAGTAAAATTGCAAAAGAAATCGAAAATAAAATTATGATGTCGCACGACGGGCTTGAACGGTTTATAAAAGCTAAAGGATACGATTCCGGCAAAGGGTACATACAGGAAATAATTTCAAATATTACGGCAAAAGGTTTGTCTTTGCCGGCTGAAAAAATAATAAGCATAATCAAGGCGGAAGAAGAAAATATTTTAAGATTCCGTCTGCTTCAAAATACTCTCGGGATGACAGGAATCGAGGATGAATATGCCGAGTTTATAACTGAAAATGCAGGTTTGACATTGGAAGAATTTAAAGAAAAAGCAGAGCAAGAATACGGCGCGATAGATGACAAATCATGGAATCTTGAACTTAAAAAATACGAACAGGAAAACAGCGCCGTTTCAGGAGAGAACAAGCTTTCTCCGGGCGAAAAAATGCACGAAGCGTCAAATAAAGCAGCCGTTACCGAGCAAATATTTGACAAACTTATAGGTATAGACGCTTTGGATACGGAAGATGAAGACCTTCAGGATGAAATGCTGGTTTTTTTCAATGAAATAATTATGGAACAGGTTAACGGTTATTTTGAAAATATGTCTGTCAGCCAAAGGCGTAAATATCTTGAAGACGCTTCATTCTTAAAAATAAAAGACAAAATAGCCCGGAATATTGAAACGGAAATACTTAGTACTTATGAAGGGCTTGAACAATTTATAAAAGCAAAAGGATATGACGCAGGCAAAGGATATATACAAAATTTGGTTGAAAATATAATTGACAAAGGGCTGGAGCTGTCGCCTGACGAAATAATTGCAAAAATTGAACAGAAACGCGAAAATGTTTTAAGATTCAATATGGTTCAAAAAACAATAGGCATTACAGGAGAAGAAATAAATAACGAAATTGCAAAATTTGTATTGAAAAATTCTTCTTTGCCTATTGATGAATTTAAAGCGCAAGCCGATAAAGAATTCGGCGGCGTTAATGAAGCTCTTTGGAATAAAGAATTAAAAAAATATATACAGATAAAAGCAAGGCAGCTGCCTGACCTCGAATTCCCTGAATACGGATTATCTCAGCAGGAAGTTTCTGACATTTTGCAAATAGCATCAAGGAGCAGATCTTATCAGGAGTTTATCTTTTCGGTCGGAACAAAATACGGCGAGAAAACTCTCGGAATTTCAAGAACAAGAAACGGACGTTATTCAAAAGGGTATTACGATAAAAAATACGGAGTTTCCGTTGAATTCGGAGATTGTGACGGCGTTTCAGGCACTTGGGCTCAGTTGAATGATCAAGATAACGGAATTCTAACTTACGGCAGCCGGGATATTAAATTCCATATCAGCGCAAGTCCTGAAAATGCAAAAGAAATATACGATTTGGTAAGACCTGTCCTTGATAAATACAATATGACTTTTAAAGTTGCGGTAAACACAGCCAAACTTAAATCACTTAAAAATATGCAGGTCGGTAAATTTATGACTATTTACCTTCCGGATGAGGAATCTTTGCAGGTATTGATTGACTTAGGACTTGAACTTGATGCTCTGTTATCTTCTTATAATAACAGAAATAAATCTCCTGAGATTCTAAACGAAATTAAATTAGGTTCAAGCGGAATATTAACAGTAAGAGACGAAGCTATGAAAAGAGGCGTTGAAACGGAAAAACAAACAAGAGCTTTGCAGTTTGCGGATTTCTTTAATAATTCAAAAGCCGAAATGGTTAAAATTTGGGAGGCAAGAACAACAACAAAGTCTGCTGCCTCTGAATATAATGTGCAGGCAGTAAAGAATGCACTGGATAAAATGGGAGTTGTGCTTCCTCCTGAATATAATTTAAATAATTTTGTGGCAGCCGAAACAATAAGGTTTAGTTTAACGCCTGAAGAATGGGCAGAAGGAGTTGCCGGCAAATTAAAAGCGCAGTTGGCGGTAAGCGCTGAAAATCAGTCTTTACAAACTCCTAAAGCACAAAAACAGGCTGTAAGAGCTGAAGCCCGTTTAGAGTTGTTTGAAGAAATTCAACAGGGCTTTAATTCTATAGGTTATTCATGGGCTTTTGAACCTGAAAATATAGATGACACTATGGAGCTTATGACGCCGGAGCTTTTAAATTCAGGCAAACCTGTTGATGAAATTGTCAGCATAATTGCAGGCGATCTTGATGCTAAAAAACACGGAGCTGACAGCGAATTTGATTTTATGAAAATGCTTGAAGAAAAGTTTTCTAATATAGGAAATAAAAAATCAGATAATAAAACTTCTGCTCCTGAAACTTTAATAAAAGAAAGCGTCAATCCGATGCCTTTAATAACCAGAACAGCGGTAAAAATGGTTTTAGCTTCAGAAATAAGCGATGAGCTTGCAAAGGAAATAGAAGAAAATAATTTAAATTACGACATCAAATCAAATCTGATAGTTACGGATAATGCCGGTCAGGCTGCTCTGCTAAGAAAGCAGGGTTTTAACGCAGTCAACATAATAGTTCTGCCTGAAAAGCTCAAAGGCAAAAAAGGAATAATAATAGGCGCAAAGGACGGCGTTCAAATAAGAGCATATCTGGACAAAATAAAAGGCGAACTTATTTTTTATACAAACAGTTCAAATCTTAATCTGCAGGATATAAAAATTCAGGAATTAAAAGATATGTTCGTACAGACTCAGCAGGACGGTATGAATGCTGATGTTTTTAAAGGCATAGAACAAATCGTTATGGCTGACAAAGCTTCCGACATTGAAACGATAATAAACACAATCAAAAACGCAAAAACGGATTCAGTCGCAAGGCCTGCCGTAAGCATCAATCTTGATTTTTCAAACAGAAACGACGTTAACGCCGAAAGCATTGAAAAAATAAGCAGCGGCGAAACAAACAACGGGCTGGATGCAAACACAATCATCGTAAATGCGCAACAGCTTGAAACAATAAACGCCGATACAATAAAGTCTTTGCAGCAGAAAGGATATGAAATTGTTATTATCACTTCAAATATTCAGGAAGCGGAAGCGTTTATCAGCGGGTTCCATATAAACGGAGCAGTCATTAAAACGCAGGGACAGATAACAAAAGAAAATCTTGCAAAAATAAAACAGATAGAAAACGCCAACGTAAACGGTACGGAAATAATAAAAACGCAGATGTATGTTGAGGGGCTTTCTGAAGAAAACTTAACTCAGCTCGGCGATATTTATTCGGATTACGGAATACTTCCTATAGTCGCAAACAATTCTGCCTATCTTCAAACAAACCAAAAATGCGCCGTAAGGGTAACCGATAAAGACAATATAACAGGTCTTCTTACAAACAGCAGTCTTGCAAGTATAATAACAGATAAGGTAAACACTGTTAAACAGTCAACAGGAAGATTAAGCGATATCATATCCGACATCTTAAAGCCGGCGACGCCTAAACAAAAATTTGCTTCCGAAATCAAAGTCATAAGAAACAGCGAATACGAATTTGAAATTGCAGGTTTGGCGGAAGCCGTTAAAAATAAAGACAGTCAGTTGTTTAAACTTTTAACCGGAGAAGAATGGTTTAAAGGCGAACAGGAAACAGAGAACGAAGAACTTTTAAAAGAGGAAATAAATAAACTTTTAGCGGAAGATGTTTTAAAAGGTTTAACAAAAGACAGGGTAGTAAAATTAATGAAAGACGGCAAAACATACGAAGCTTTAGGCTGTATCAGAGCATCTGCCGAAAGAACGGTTGAAGCTCTTATTACGGCAAAACTTAAAGCGGACAATATTGAAATATCTGCCGATAAATTCAAAAAATATTCAGGCGGTTTGTTAAGAAATTCAATAATGATTCTCGGCGTACAGCTGCTTATGCAGGGTAAAGATATCGGCGTTCTTATGCAGGACCAGTTTATTGATTCCGATATGACCGTAAAAGAATATTTTGAATCAATTATAGTT
>JBAYZJ010000089.1:0-5543 GCA_041672565.1 Endomicrobiaceae bacterium | reverse complement strand
CGGATTAACAGGCCTTTATACAAGAGCTTATTTTATTGAAAGGCTTCAGGAAGAAATAGAAAGAGCAAAAAGCAATAATCTTTCAATGGTAATAGCTATAGTAGATATAGACCATTTTAAATCTGTAAATGATCAATACGGACACATCGCAGGAGATATGTTGTTAAGACAGATAGCGGATATTCTAAGAAAAAGGTTCAGAGAAATAGACATTATAGCAAGATACGGAGGTGAAGAATTTACAATTCTTATATCTCAAACTAATTCTCAGGGAGGATTTGCAATACTTGAAGGAATAAGAAAAAATATAGAAAATGAAAAATTTTTTATACCTGTCGAAAGTTACCATCCGACACAAATTAAAAAAACAATAAGCATAGGATTAACAGAATTAAAAGACGAAAAAACTACAGAAGAACTTATAAAAAAAGCTGATCTGGCTTTATATAAAGCAAAAAATACAGGAAGGAATAAAACTTGTATTTATACGGATGAAGACAATGAATAAAAACACTAAATTTTATTTTCAAACAGTACTGGCATTAATCTGTTTTTTGATAATATTTTATGTTCTAAAAGAACAGGTTGAACGTTATGTGCTGTGTCTTTTTTTATTGCCTATATCATTATTATTCCCGCGCGAATATAAATATTCCGTTTCCGTATTCGGAATGACTGCCGTTATAATTTCAGTTATAACTTTCGGATTAAGTTATTTAACTCTAATCATAAGCTTAATATTCATCTCAGTAATACCATCATTGAATTATTTTTTCAAACCGAATCAAATTCAATCTCCTGACTTAAAAAAGAAAAACGATGAATTGAGATTTTTCAAAGAAGAATTACTCAATGAAGACCGAAGTCTTAACGAAGAAAGATTATCTCTGGAAAAGAAACTTGAAAAAATTATTCAGCTTTATATAATATCCAAAGATTTAACAAAAAATATCACCGCTGAAGAGAGCTCTAACGCATTATCGGCAATGTTGTCATCCAGAACAGGAATAATATATTCGTTAGTGGCGGTTAAGTACAGAGCAAAAAATCATTTGACAATATTATCATCAATCAAACATGATATAAAAAACAAATGGGATGCTGCCCTGAAAGAAAATTATCAGGAGATAATCAACCTCTCAAAACCGTCAATTGTAACTTCTCTTTCTTATATAGAAAATAAACCTGTGATAGCATGGCCCATTATATTGGATAATAATTTTATATCCTGCGCTTTTTTGATTGTCGAAAGAAATTATGCGCAAACATATCTAGAAGAAGGAAGTTTATTCATTCCTCATTTAATTTTAGGAACAAAAAGAATAATTTTATTCTCGGCATTACAGGAAAAAGCAAGAATCGACGGTTTAACAGGTTTATATTTAAGAAGACATTTTATGGAAAGACTTTACACAGAATTTCAAAGGTCAAAAAGATATAAAACTGATTTTTATATATTAATGCTTGACATAGATTTTTTTAAGAAAATAAATGACACTTACGGACATCTAATAGGCGATAAAGTTCTTGTTGCTGTTGCAAAAATTCTTTCAAAATCGGTAAGACCCGGAGATTTAATAGGAAGATACGGCGGAGAAGAATTTATAGTACTGCTTCCTATGGCATCTCAAGAACAGGTTACTGCGATTGCCGAAAACATAAGGTCTACGGTTCAAAAAACAAGATTTAACGAAAATAATTTTACTTTTTCAGTAACAATAAGCATAGGAATAGCAAAATATAGAAATAACACGACATCAAATGATGTTATTTCTCTTGCAGATAAAGCTCTTTATGATGCAAAACAAACCGGAAGGAATAAAATAATATTAAATGATTAAAAAACTTAAAGCGATAAAAAACGATACCTTTCTATCAGTTTTTTAATTTATTATCTGTATTTAAATTTTTTCATAACCGTTGAAATTTCAGAAGATGTACTGCACTTTAACAGTTCGTCAACCAATTCCTTAGCTTCTTTCTTAGATACACTTCTTATAATCTTTTTTATTTTAGGAATTTGCGCTGCCGACACACTGAATTCATCAAGCCCCAATCCTAACAGAACTACTGAATAAGCAGGATCTCCAGCCATTTCTCCGCACATTCCTACTTCCTTCCCAGCCGCATGTCCGGCGTCGATTATAGTTTTAAGAAGTCTTAATATCGCCAAATGCAAAGGGTCATAAAGATGCGCCACATCTTCATTAACTCTGTCAACAGCCATTGTATACTGTATCAAGTCATTTGTTCCTATTGACATAAAATCGACTTCTTTTGCAATAACATCTGCTATTACAGCCGCCGAAGGAACTTCTATCATTACGCCGACCTGTATATTCTCATTAAACTTTTTACCTTCCTGTCTCAATTCCTGCTTAGCCTCTTCAAGGATCTCATTAGCCTGCTTAATTTCTGAGACTTTTGAAATCATAGGATACATTATTTTTATATTACCGTGCATTGAAGCTCTTAAAATACCTTTAAGCTGAACTTTAAACATTTCCGGATATTTCAGACACAGCCTTATTGCCCTAAGCCCCATAAAAGGATTTACTTCTCTTCCTATATCCATTAATCCGAGTTTTGATATTTTGTCGCCGCCTAAATCAATAGTTCTTATTATTACTTCGTAAGGCATCATCATTTTGGCAACTTTACTGTAGCTTTGATAATGCTCTTCTTCAGTAGGCATAGTCTTTCTTGAAAGATACATAAATTCGCTTCTGTATAAACCTACGCCGCTTGCTCCGTGTTTTAAAACCGAACGAACCTCTTCCGGATTTTCAATATTTGAAGCGAGTGTAATTTCTTTACCGTCAAGAGTAATGGCTGGAAGATCTTTAAACTGTTCCAAATATTTTTTATTGGAAATTTGTATTTCATATTCTCTCTTATAATTTTCTACTGTTTCTTCTGATGGATTTAAAATTATAATTCCCTGATTACCGTCAACAATAACAGGCATTCCCTGCTTTGCCTGTAAAGAAATATTTTTTAAACCTACAACAGCAGGTATTTCAAGGCTTTGCGCCACAAGAGCAGTATGTGATGTTCTTCCGCCGATATCGGTTGCAAAACCTTTAACCATTATCTCCCTCATTGCTATTGTATCGGAAGGAGTTAAATTTTTTGCGACAACTATTGAATCCGCATCCAAATCGGCAAGAGTTTTCTTCTGCTTTCCGAGCAAATGTCTTATGACTTTTTTTGCAACGTCAATAATATCATGTTTCCTTTCCCTAAAATATTCATCATCAATTAAATCAAATGATCTGGAAATTTTTTCCACTACTTTATAAAGAGAATATTCTGCATTATTCCCCTGCTTCATCATTTCAAAAGATTCTTTGTTTATAACAGGGTCATTCAATATCAGCAGATGAGCATCGGCGATTTTTGCATAATTTTCTCCGAGCATATCATTAAGTTTTGCATGATTCTCCAACAATTCCAATCTTGTTTTTTCTATCGCATCTTTAAAACGTTCTATTTCTTCCGGTATTTTTTCGGCTGATATTTCTTTCTTTACAGAAATAAAATCATCATCCTCAAGTATAAAAACTTTTCCTATGGCAACCCCTGCAGAAGCTGGAACGCCTGTAAGAATAATATTTGTCTTGTTAGTGATATCTGCAATATCTGTTATATTTGTCATATTTCCTCTCCAAAACCTGATATAAATAATTCTTCTATTTTTTTCATAGCATTATTCTCATCAGCGCCGTCTATACGCACAGTTAATTCGCTTCCGCAGCCGGCGGCAAGCATCATTAAACCCATAATGCTTTTGCCGTCTATCGTATATTCATCTTTTATGATAGAAATATTCGAGGAAAACTTCATTGCCGTCTGAACAAGAAGCGATGCAGGTCTTGCATGAAGACCAAGTTTATTTACAATTTTTAATTTTTTTTCTGTCATTATAACTCCAAGTATCCTAAAATAAAACTAAATAAAATTGCGCAGTAAAACATTATTACCGGTTTAAATTTTCCGAATAAAAAACTTAAAAGGAAGATTATTCCGAATATTAAAGCTTCCGGCATTGTGTAATCAAAAAAATACAAATGCATAGTAGGCGTAAAGCCGAATGCTTCAAAATAAAAAAATATTGCCGTAACTATTATAACGAGACCGACAATTCTAAACATATCGCCAAGATAAGAAATTTCAAGTTTAGAAATTAAAGATATCATCTTATCGTCCAGCCTGAAACTTACAAATAATATCCAGTAACGAAACGCCAGATGTAATATATTATATAAAAATATAAACGTAACCGGTGCTATCCAAATGTAAAAAATATCAAAAATATTTACGGATAATATCGTAAGCAAAATCGCTATAAAGGAAACGAAAGGCCTCCATGTCCCCCAAAAAAAAGAATCTCCGATAGCGGCAATAGGACCGGACATAACCGCTTTTATCATCTCGGGTTTTTTTACGGATTTTTCTTGCCCGCTTGCTATGGCTTTTTCCGCATTTATGACCATTGCAAAAACGATGTTAGCCATGTATGGATTTGTATTAAAAAACCCTATATGTCTTAACAAAACTTCTTTTCTTTTTTCTTTATCAGGATACAACTGTTTCAATACGGGATACATTACATAGAGAAAACCTATATTTTGCAGTCTTTCAAAATTCCATAGAGACTGTATAAAAAATGTTCTTAAAAATAATCTTGTAGAAACTCTTTTAGCCATATTATTTCCTTAAAAAAGGAATCTTTATATTTCTGAAATTATACATTACGGCGCCAAAACCAAAAACAGGAAGATAATACCATGCCTTTTTTAATCCGTAAATTACTTCATACGGTAAAAAAGAGTAAACCTGTTTAAATATAATTCCGCCTATTATGAAAAATATAAAATAAAATACTCCGGCTCTCAGTATAAACAAAAATAATCCAAGGAATATTCCTTGCGTTATTCTTTTTTCTTTTCCCTGTTCAATGCCTTTTTCTATCCAATGCATTATTTTTGTATTAAACAATCTCCCGCCCAAATCTATTTCGGTATATAAATACGCAAACGGAATTGCAAGAGCCAAAGAAAATATTGCGGCTTCCTGACACCCTTGAAAATTTACACAAGCCCAAACAACAGATAAAATAGTCATCATAGTCAAATCAACCGGAACCGAAACTCCCATAGGTATAGCGTTTATCCACATCATTTCTATTATAAGCCCAAGCCAAAGACCTGTATATATATCTCCTAAAATGTATCCGAATAACGGTCCGCAAAATATCGGCCTTGAAATCATAAATTGTCCGAAAGCCGTTATATCCGCACTGCATATTGCGCCAATCAATGACAATAAAATCATAAGTTCCATTTATTTCTCTTTCACCTCTGCATTTACTTTTAAACTGAAAGAAAAAATATTATCCGGTTTTAAAGAAAATTTATAAATATTAATAACCGAAGTCCCCTGATAAGTTCTTTCATATCCGTCTTCAGATGTCGATACGGTTTCTATCGGAACTATCCAAAAATCACAGCGTGCAGAACTTTCTATTTTTAAATAAGCGT